>JAJYGO010000385.1 GCA_021785115.1 Chloroflexota bacterium
AACATCCGCAACTACGGGCTCAACACGATCTCCGAGATCATCGGCACGTTCGTGCTGGTGTTCGTCGTGCTCGCATTCGGACACAACGGCAATGCGTCCGGCCTCGCCTCGCTCGGCGCGCTGCCGGTCGCGCTCCTCGTGTGGTCGATCGGCCTGTCGCTCGGCGGCACGACCGGGTACGCGATCAACCCGGCGCGTGACCTTGGGCCGCGCATCGCGCATGCCATCCTGCCGATCCCCGGCAAGGGCACCTCGGACTGGGCGTATGCCTGGGTTCCCGTCGTCGGGCCGCTGATCGGCGGCGCGCTCGCCGCCGCCGTCTACACCATCGCCTTCACGGACTACATCCTCAAGTAGCGGATCGGACCCTGCGCCCGGTGTGCGCCGGCTGACGCCGGCACCCCCAGTCGCGTTCCCGCCGTCGGTCTGATGGCCGACGGCGGGTCCCGCGATGGGCCAGACCGCCAGCAGACGGGAGAACCGATGAAGAAGCTGATCAACGCGCCCGAGAGCGCCGTCGACGAGGAGCTTGCCGGCATGGTCGCCGCCCATGGCGACCTGATCCGCGTGATCGAACCGAACGTCGTCGTTCGTGTCGACGCGCCGCGGCAGGGCAAGGTCGGCGTGATCTCGGGAGGCGGCTCGGGACACGAGCCGATGCACGGCGGCTACGTCGGCATGGGAATGCTCGACGCCGCGTGCCCCGGCGCGGTCTTCACGTCGCCTGTTCCGGACCAGATGCTCGCCGCCACGACCGCCGTGAACGGCGGCGCCGGCGTGCTCCACATCGTGAAGAACTACACGGGCGACATCATGAACTTCGAGCTCGCGGCCGAGATGGCGCGGGCCGAGGGGATCGAGGTCAGCTCGGTCGTCATCGCCGACGACGTCGCCGTCAAGGACTCGCTCTACACGGCGGGCCGGCGCGGCGTGGGCGGCACCGTCCTTGCCGAGAAGATCGTCGGGGCGGCGGCGGAGGCCGGCGCGGATCTCGCGACCGTGACCGCCCTGTGCCAGAAGGTGCAGGACAATGTGCGCTCGATGGGCATGGCCCTCACGAGCTGCACGGTCCCGGCCGCCGGGAAGCCCACCTTCGAGCTCGGCGAAGACGAGATGGAGATCGGCATCGGCATCCACGGGGAGCCGGGGCGGACGCGCATGAAGCTCGCGACCGCCGACGAGATCACCGAGATGCTCGCGATGCCGATCCTGGACGACCTGCCGTTCAGGCAGGGCGACAGCGTGCTCGCGTTCGTCAACGGCATGGGCGGCACGCCGCTCATGGAGCTCTACATCGTCTTCAACAAGCTCTCCCAGATCCTCAAGGGCCGTGGCGTCTCGATCGGTCGGAGCTTTGTCGGCAACTGGATCACCTCGCTCGAGATGGCCGGCTGCTCGATCACGCTCCTCCGGCTGGACGACGAGCTCACCCGGTTCTGGGACGCTCCGGTGAAGACCCCGGCGCTGCGCTGGGGGATCTGACAGGCCCGACGCTCGGGGAGGGTCACCTCGCACGAAAGGGAAGGTGCACGGGCGGATGAGCGGGGCGACTTCGATCAGTTACGACGACGTCGTCGCCTGGATCAACACGTTCGCCGCAACCATCAGGGCCCAGAAGGACTACCTCACCGCACTCGACTCCGCGATCGGTGATGCCGACCACGGCATCAACATGGACCGTGGGATGCAGGCGGCCATCGCGAAGCTGCCGGGACTCCCGGCACGCGACGTCGGCGCGGCCTTCAAGTCGGTGGGGATGACCCTGGTCTCGACCGTCGGCGGGGCGAGCGGCCCGCTGTACGGGACGTTCTTCCTGCAATTCGGGACGGCGACGGCAGGTCGCGAGTCGATCGGGGTCGACGACGTGAACAGGGCGCTCGATGCCGCGATCGCTGGGATCCAGCGGCTCGGCAAGGCAGAAGCCGGCGACAAGACCATGCTCGACGCGCTGCTGCCCGCGCGGGACGCCCTGCACGCCGCGGCCGAATCGGGAGCATCGCTCGAGGAGGCCCTCGCCCGGATGGCGGAGGCCGCCGAGCAGGGGATGCTCGCGACGACGCCGCTCGTGGCGAGGAAGGGCCGCGCGAGCTATCTCGGCGAGCGAAGCGCGGGGCACCAGGACCCTGGCGCCACCTCGTCCTACCTCCTCCTCAAAGCTGCCGCGGACACCTGGTCCGGCTCCGCCTCGGGCGAAGCCCCCGGGTAGCCGGCGCCTGGGCCGGCATGTTGTTCAACTAGCTGGGAGAGACACATGGCGAAGTACGTCGGCGCCCTCGATCAGGGCACGACAAGCACGCGTTTCATGATCTTCGACCACGCGGGCGGCGTGGTGGCGATCGATCAGAAGGAACACGAGCAGATCTACCCGAAGCCCGGATGGGTCGAGCACGATCCGATGGAGATCTGGACGCGCAGCGTCGAGGTCATCCGCGGCGCGCTCTCCAAGGCCGGCATCGCGGCCAGCGACCTCGCGGCCGTGGGCATCACGAACCAGCGCGAGACGACGGTCGTCTGGGATCGCCGCAGCGGCAAGCCCGTCTACAACGCGATCGTCTGGCAGGACACGCGCACGGACGTGATCATCAACGAGTTCGCCAAGGATGGCGGCCAGGATCGCCTCCGCGCGAAGGTCGGCCTTCCGCTCGCGACCTACTTCTCCGGGCCGAAGGTCAAGTGGGTCCTCGACAACGTCGAGGGTGCCCGCGCCAGGGCCGAGGCCGGCGACCTGCTGTTCGGCAACATCGACACCTGGTGCATCTGGAACCTGACCGGCGGCGCCGCTGGCGGCGTCCACGTGACGGACGTCTCGAACGCCAGCCGCACGATGCTGATGAACCTCGAGACCCTCGACTGGGATCCCGAGATCCTGAAGCTGATGGGCATCCCGCGCTCGATGCTCCCGGCCATCAAGGCCTCGAGCGCGGTGTACGGCACGGCCACCGGCGACCTGGCCGGCGTGCCGGTCGCGGGCGACCTGGGCGACCAGCAGGCGGCCCTCTTCGGCCAGACGTGCTTCTCCGCCGGCGAGGCGAAGAACACCTACGGCACCGGCTGCTTCATGCTCCTGAACACGGGCACCAAGGCGGTCCCATCGAAGAGCGGCCTGCTCACGACCCTGGGCTACAAGATCGGCAACGAGCCGGCCGTGTACGCCCTCGAGGGCTCGATCGCGATCACCGGGGCGCTCGTGCAGTGGCTGCGCGACAACCTCGGCATGATCAAGACCTCGCCCGAGATCGAGGAGCTCGCGAAGACGGTCGACGACAACGGCGGCGTGTACTTCGTGCCGGCGTTCTCGGGCCTGTTCGCCCCGTACTGGAAGAGCGACGCGCGTGGCGTCATCGCCGGCCTCACGCGCTACGTCAACAAGGGCCACATCGCGCGAGCCGTCCTCGAGGCGACCGCGTGGCAGACCCGCGAGGTGCTCGACGCGATGAACGCCGACTCCGGCGTTCCGCTCACGGCCCTCAAGGTCGACGGCGGTATGGTCTACAACGACCTGCTCATGCAGTTCCAGGCCGATGTCCTGGGCGTGCCGGTCATCCGCCCGAAGGTGGCAGAGACGACGGCCCTCGGCGCCGCCTACGCGGCCGGCCTCGCGGTCGGCTTCTGGGCCGCCGTCGAAGACCTGCGCCAGAACTGGGCGAAGGACAAGGAGTGGCGGCCCAAGATGGACGAGGCCACTCGCCAGAAGGACTACAAGCTCTGGAAGAAGGCCGTCACGCGGACCTTCGACTGGGTCGAGTAGTCTCCGCAGCCTGAGACGGGACCCCGGAGGTCGGGTCGGATAGCCAGAGACATGACCGCACCACTTCGTTCACCAGCTCCCCACGTCGTCATCGTCGGCGGGGGAGGGACGGGAGCGGCCCTGGCCCTCGACCTTGTCCTCCGGGGTCTCCGCGTCACGCTCGTCGAGCGTGGCGAGATCACCTCGGGCACGACCGGCCGCCACCACGGCCTGCTTCACAGCGGCGCACGATACGCCGTCAACGACGCCGAGTCGGCGATCGAATGCATCGAGGAGAACCAGCTCCTGCGGCGCGTCGCGCCCGGTTCGTTCGAGGAGAACGACGGGCTCTTCGTCGGGATCGACGACGAGGACATGGCGTACGGCGAGAAGCTGTTCGCCGCGTGTGGCGAGACCGGCATCCCCGCGCGATGGCTCTCCCCGGCCGAGGCACTCCACCTCGAGCCGAACCTCAACCCCGACCTCAAGGGCGCGATCCAGGTGCCCGACGCGACCTTCGACGCGATGCGCCTGCCGCTCCGCTGGTTCGCCACCGCGAAGGCGCACGGCGCCGTGATCCAGCCGTTCTGCGAGGTCACGGGGATGGTCGTCAGGAACGCCTGCGTGATGGGCGTTCGCGGCCGCGACCACCGGACCGAGCGCGACTTCGAGGTGGGCGCGGACCTGGTGGTCAACGCCGGCGGACCGTGGGCCGAGAAGATCGCGGCGATGGCGGGCGTCGACGTCCCCATCCGGCCGTCCCCCGGCGTCCTGCTCGCGCTGCGCGGACGCCTCTGCAACATGGTCGTCAACCGGATGCACAAATCGGGCGACGGGGACATCGTCGTGCCCCAGCGGGCGCTGTCGATCGTCGGGACGAGCTCGTGGGTCGTGAAGGACCCGGACGACCTCGGCGTGCCCGAGGACCACGTGCAGAAGATGTACGACGAGGGATCGAAGATCATCCCCGCGGTGCGGAGCGCCCCGTTCCGCCAGGCGTGGTCCGCGGCACGACCGCTCATCGGCGGGCCCGGCGGCGCCGACACCGGGCGAGAGCTCAGCCGGACGTTCAAGTGCTTCGACCACATGGAGCGCGACGGGGTCGACGGCTTCGTCACGATCTCCGGGGGGAAGGCGACCACCGCCCGCGCGATGGCCGAGACCACCGCCGACGTCGTGTGCAGGAAGCTCGGGATCGACATGCCGTGCCTGACGCGCCAGACCGTCCTCCTGCCCCACACCGCCTACTACGCTGCATAGGCCGATGAGCGACACATCCGTCACGTTCCGCGTCCACCGGTTCAAGCAGGGCGACGAGGAGCCGCACCACGATCGGTTCCCGGTCGACGTCGGCCCGCGCACGACGGTCCTGGACGCCCTGACCGCGATCCGCCGCTCCCAGGACCCGACGCTCACGCTCCGCCACTCGTGCTTCCACGCGTCCTGTGGAACGTGCGGCATGAAGGTCAACGACCAGGAGGTGCTGGCCTGCGTCACGAACGTGCGCGAGCTGGGGACCGACGAGGTCCGCGTGGAGCCGCTCGACAACGCGCCGGTGATCAGCGACCTGGTCGTCGACATGGGGCCCTTCTACGCGCGGTTCGACGTCGCGGAGCGGCCGCTCGTTCGTGAGAGCGAGCTTGTCCCGGGGTCCCGCGCGGCGGCCGGGATCCCGTACCCGGAGCGGTACGAGGACTGCATCGAGTGCGGAATCTGCATCTCCGCCTGCCCGATCACGGGCACGGACCCGACGTACATCGGGCCGGCCGCCCTCGCCGCCATGGATCGCGTCCGGCAGGAGCCGCGTCGCGTGGACGTGCCGTCGATCCTGCGGCTGGCCGACGACCCGCACGCCGCGTGGCGCTGCCACCTCGCGTTCGAGTGCACCGAGGCCTGCCCGTCGAACGTCGATCCGGCCGGGCACATCATGCAGCTGCGGCGCTCGCTGTTCGCGCGCGAATGGCGCAGGCCGTCACCGGAGCCCGAGGGAGCACGACGATGACGGAACGCGTGGCCGGCGCCGACCGACCGGTGCGCCGCGAGGACCGCCGCCGCGGCGTGATGGGCTGGGTGGACGTCCGCGGCCGCCGGCTCGGCGGCATGGCGTTCATCCTCAACCGGATCACGGGCCTCGGCGTGCTGTTCTACCTGTACCTGCACCTCGTCGTGCTGTCGCAGCTTGCGGCCGGCCCCGCCGCGTGGGACTCGCTGCTGAAGAACTTCTTCCTCAACCCCCTCGTCCTGATCCTCGACGTGGTGCTGCTCGCCGGGCTCCTGATCCACGGGCTCAACGGCATCCGCCTCGCGCTCGTCGGGTTCGGCCTCGTCGTCGACCGCCAGCGCGCGATCCTCCTCGCGTTCGGCGTGATCGGCGCGATCGTTCTCGTCATCGGCGCGCTCCGCTTCATCAGCGACGCGGGGGCCAGGTGATGGCTCGGCAGATCGAGGACCTGCAGACCGAGTATCTCGAGCGGCCGGAGCGCTGGGCGCCGGAGGAGCGTGACACGCTGCCGGGCGTGGGGTGGGGCTGGCAGGCCGTGACCGGGATCGCCGTGCTGTTCCTCGTGACGCTCCACATGATCGCGAACCACTTCGTCGTCACGGGCGGCCTGCGCGACTACCAGCAGGTCATCGACTACATCACGAACCCCGTGATCCTGCCACTCGAGACGCTCTTCCTGATCGTCGTCAGCTGGCACGGGCTCCTCGGCCTGCGCGCCGTGATCTTCGACTTCGGCCTGAGCGCGCGCGCGGAGCGGACGGTCACCCGCGTCCTCGTGGCCGTCTGGGTGCTCACGCTCGTGTACGGGCTCGCGCTCCTCGCGATCCTCGTGACCCGCCGATGACGGGCGCGGAGGAGAGCGCCGGGGCCGGGAGCCGGTGGGCCGCCGCGGGCTCCCGGCCGCTCGTCGGCATCGTCGTCGCGTCGCACTCGAAGGCCGTCGCGGACGGGCTCGTCGAGATGGCCCTGCAGATGGCGCGCGAGCAGGCGCCGGACGTCCGCGTGATCGCGGCCGGTGGAGCGGCCGACGGCTCGCTCGGCGAGGATCCGACCCGGATCGCCGATGCGATCGCCCGGGCCGACGCCGGCGCGGGTGTCGTCGTCCTGGTCGACTTCAACGGCGCGGTGCACGCGTCCCAATTCGCGGTCGAGAACCTGGTCGATCCCGCGCTCGCGGCGCGCGTCCGGATCAGCGGCGGCCCGCTCGTCGAGGCGGCGGTGTTCGCGGCCGTGCAGGCCAGCGTGGGCGACGACCTCGAGGCCGTGCTCGCGACGGCCGACGCATCCTCGGCGTTCGACAAGCACGTCGCCGGCTGACCGCCGCGCATGCGGATCGCGGTCGTCGGCGCGGGGGCGGTCGGCTCGCTGCTCGCGGGGTGCCTTGCGTCCGCCGGGCACGGCGTCCTGATGCTCCGCCGGACGGGCCCCGACGACCCCGAGCCATCGAGCCTGCGGCTCGTCATGCCCGGTGGCGCGCCGCGAGACGTCCGTGTCGTGCGTGCCGGGGTCGCGGCCCTTGCGCGGCCCGACCCCCTCGACGCAGGCGGCCTCGACGTCGCGATCCTGGCGGTCAAGCGGTTCGACCTCGACGACGCGCTGCGTGCCCTTGCCGCATGGCCGCGCCTGCCGGCCGTCACCGTGCAGAACGGCATCGGAGCGGAGGAGGTCGCGCTGCGGTCCCGACCGGACGCCACGCTCGTCGCGGCCTCGCTGACGTCGGCCGCCGAGCTCGGCGAGGCGGGTGAAGCGCGGTGGCTGACACGCGGTGGGATCGCGCTGGCGGCCGTGAGCGGCGGAGCGGCTTCGGAGACCCTCGCGGGCGCCCTGGCGGGCGGGTTCCGGGCCGCCGGCATGCGCGCCGCGGTGCTCGTCGATCCGGTCGCGATGAAGTGGTCGAAGCTGGCGGCCAACCTCGTGGGCAACGCGACCGGCGCGCTGCTCGACATGGACGTCGCCTCGATCTACGCCGATCCCGCGCTCTACGCGATCGAGCGCCGCCAGGCGGTCGAGACGCTCGCGGCGATGCGCGGCGTCGGCGTCTCGCCGATCGCGCTGCCAGGCGCCGACGTGCCGCTGCTGCTCGCCGCGTACCGCGCCCCCGGGCCCATCGCTCGGCGAATTCTCGGCCGGGTGCTCGGTGGCGCACGCGGCGAGAAGATGCCGTCGCTCCGGCTGGCGCTCCGGGCCGGTGCCGTCCGGACCGAGGTCGCGTGGCTGAACGGCGCGGTGGCGTCCGCCGCGGAGCGGCAGGGGATGAGCGTGCCGGTGAATGCGACGCTTGCGCGGCTCGTCGCGGAGGCCGCCGCTGACGCGGCCCGGCGGGAATGGTTCCGGGGCCACCCGGATCGGCTCGTGCGCGAGGTCGAGTCCGCGATCCGCGACCACCGCTGAGCCGCACGAGACCGGTCGGGCTGCTCGCCACCGACGCCGCGCCCGCCGTGTGGCGGCCACTGCGGTCCGATCCCTATACTCGTTGCCGATGGACGCCCCCACTCTGGCCCGCGACGTCGCGATCGTCGTGGCCGCGTTCCTGATCGGCGGGATCCCGTGGGGCGTCATCGTGGCCCGGCTCTCGGGCGGCCCGGATCCCCGATCGATCGGCAGCGGTCATACCGGTGGCGCGAACGTGGCACGGGCGCTCGGATTCCGTCTGGCCGTGCTGACCGGCGCCCTCGACATCTGCAAGGGCGCCGGCGCGGTGCTGCTCGCGCGCGTCCTCGGCGCCGGAGCCGCGGTCGAGGTCCTCGCCGCGCTCGCCGCGATCGTCGGGCACAGCCGCTCGCCGTTCCTGGGCCTGCAGGGGGGGCGCGGCGTCTCGCCCGCGTTCGGCGGGCTGCTCGTGATCGAGCCGCTCGTCGCGGTCGCGATCGTGCCGGTGTTCGCGGTCGTGTTCCTCGCGAGCCGCTACTCGTCGCTCGCGTCGCTCACCGGGTCCGCGGCGGGCGGGATCGGCCTTGCGATCATCGCGGCGCTGACCGCGCAGCCGCCCGCGTACTACGTGTTCGCCGTCGTCGGGCCGCTGCTGATCTGGCTCTTCCATCACGACAACATCGCGCGGCTGCTCGCCGGCACGGAGCGTCGCTTCGGGTCGCCGCCCGGGGCGAGGTAGCCGGCACCGGCGCGAAAGTGGGGCCCCCGCCAGGTGCACGACGCGGACGGACGGCCGGCGCACAATGCCCGCATGCGAACGCTGCGAGGCACGCCCGCGTCGGCAGGGGTCGCGCGGGGACCGTGGGTGCGCGTCGATCGCGCCCGGGAGCCAGCGGGCCGGTCGATCGGTCCGGCGCAGGCGGGCGCGGAGCGGGCGCGGCTGGCGGATGCGGCCGAGCGGGCGGCGCGGGAGCTCGAGGAGATCGGCCGTCGCGTGACCGAGGACGGCCATCCGGACGAGGGGGCGATCTTCGAGGCGCAGGCCCAGATGGCGCTCGACCCGGCGCTGGCCTCGCTCGCCGAGCAGGCGCTCGACGAGCGGCACCTCGATGCCGTCGGCGCGGTGCTGGAGGCGGGACGCGACCTGGCCGCGCAGCTCCGCGACCTCGGCGACGAGATCCTCTCGGCACGCGCCGCGGACGTGGGCGACGTGGCCGCGCGGATCGCGCGACGGGCGAGCGGCATGCCCGACCCGGTGCCGCCGCGGCTCGACGTGCCGAGCATCGTCGTCGCCGAGGATCTGCCGCCGTCGGTCACGGCCACGCTGCCGCGGGACCGGCTGCTCGGGTTCGCCCTCGAATCGGGGTCGGCCACCGCGCACGCCGCGATCCTCGCGCGCGCGTACGGCATCCCGGCCGTCGTGGGAGTGGCCGGGTTGCTCGGGTCGCTCGGGCCCGGCGACCTCGCCCTCGACGGCGCGACCGGCGAGGTCTTCCTCGACCCCGACGAGCCGACTGGCGTCGACCTGGGGCGCAGGATCGCGCGATCGCGCGACGCGGACGCGCTGGCGCGCCGCGAGGCGTCGCTGCCGGCGGTGACGCTCGACGGTGTCGAGGTCACGCTGCTCGCGAACATCGGCACACCGGACGAGGCGGCACGGGCGGTGGAACTTGGGGCGCACGGCGTCGGGCTGTTTCGGACGGAGTTCCTGTTCCTGGAGCGCCCAGCCGAGCCGAGCGAGGACGAGCAGACGGCCGCCTACCGGCGCGCCGTGGAGGCGTTCGCGCCCCACCCCGTCACGATCCGGCTCCTCGACATCGGCGGCGACAAGCCCATCCCGTACCTGCCGATCGCGCCCGAGGCCAACCCGTTCCTCGGCGTCCGGGCGCTCCGCCTCGCCGCGACGCAGCCCGGCATCTTCCTCACCCAGCTCCGCGCCACGATGCGCGCCGCCGTCGCCGGCCCGGTCAAGGTGATGGCGCCGATGGTCGCCGACGCGTCGGATGCCGCCACACTGCTGTCGCTCGCCGCCCGGGCCTCCTCGGAGCTCGAGGCGCGCGGTGAGCCGTTCGCGCCGGTCGACCTCGGGGTCATGCTCGAGATCCCCGGTGCGATCCTCGTCGGCGACAGCTACTTCCCCCGCCTCGCGTTCGCGAGCCTCGGCACCAACGACCTGCTCCAGTACACGCTGGCGGTGGATCGCGGGAACCCCGCGCTCTCGCGATACCAGGACTCGCTGCATCCCGCGCTGCTCCGGCTGGTCCGGGACGCGGTCGAACGGGCCTCCCGCGCCGGGATCGAGCTCTCCGTGTGCGGCGAGATGGCAGGCGATCCTGTCGCGGCCGTCGCGCTCGTCGGGCTGGGAATTCGGAAGCTGAGCATGGCGAGCGGGAGCCTTCCGGCGGTCCGCCGGGCCGTGCGCGCGGTGGAGGAACGGCGCGCGCGGGAGGAGGCGATCGCGGCCATCGAAGATCCGTCGGCGGCCGCGGTCCGCTCGAGGCTGTCGGGGCTGCTCGGGGCGGTCGCGGCGCGGTAGGGCCCGGGCGGGGGCCGGGCGCATGCG
>JAJYGO010000320.1 GCA_021785115.1 Chloroflexota bacterium
GTCCCGCTGACCGACACCGCGCAGCCCGACGTCAGCCGGAGGACGTCGTCCTGGTAGTTCGCGAGCGACGCGGGCGCAACGACCTGCAGCGGGTCGAAGCACGATCCGTCGTGCACGTGGACGAACGACAGGCCCGCCTTCGAGTCGCGGCGTGTCCGGACCCAGCCCTCGATCGTCGCGTGGGCGCCGACTGGGACCCGACCCGCAAGGATGTCGACGATCCGGTCTGCGTGCGGCATGGCGCTCCCTCGTTTCGCGGCGGCGCCGGGCTCCTTTCGCCGACCCTGCGGTCCGCCCGCGCTCCGCTGACGCTACCAGCCGACGAGGGGCCGGGCGTGGTCGGCGGGGACGTAGTAGGGTCAGAGGCATCGCTAGCAAGGGGACGACATCGCCGACGAGTTGAGCCTCGCATGGGTGGATTTCTTCGGTCTGCTCCCGGATGGGTGGACCGTCACGCATCCCATGCGACGCCAGGACGCCCAGGGCTGGACGATGCTGGCGGTGCGGAAGCCGCGCCAGCGGGGGGACGCCATCGTCAGGGTCGAGGCCAGCGGCACCGATCCTGCCGCCGCTGTGCGCGCGCTCGTACAGGAGTTCCGCGACCAGGGGTATGCCCGGCCCCACCGGGTGACACGCGGGAACATCACGCGGCGCGCGGGGAATCGTCCTTCCGGCGTCTGACAGGTTCGCGGCACGCGCGCGTCCGGCGGAACGCGTCAGGTCCGGCGGGTGTCGACGTCGGTCCACGACAGGGATGCCCTCTTCGCCAGCTCCTTCGATCAGGTGTTCCGCTCGGGACGCCGGCGGGTGATCAAGACCCCGATCCGGGCGCCGAGAGCGAACGCGAGCTGCGCACGCCCGATCGGATCCCTCCGTCGCGAGTGCTTGGACTGGATCCTCATCGTGCACCCCGTCGCCAGCTCGAAGGTGTCGTGCGCGCGCACGTCTGCCACAACAACGCGCACCGACCGCATCTCAGCCTCGGACTCCACGCTCCGGAGAACCCCCCGACTCCGCTCCCCCGTGCCCGGGCGTCACCACGCCCCGTCGAGCGACGGGGCCGGCTCGGTGGGCTGCTCCACGAGTACGACCTCGCGGCCTGATGATCGGGTTTCGGCACCCCACAAGCCCCCGGCCGGCCACGCCGGCTCGCCGTCGCCGAGCCCGGGATGTGAGTGCGGACCGCGTGGTGATCACGGCAGCGACCGGATCATGCCCCCGTCGACCGCCATGATCACCCCGTTGACGTACGACGCCGCCGGGGACAGCAGGAACGCCGCGACCCGCCCGACTTCGTCGGGGTTCCCGTACCGTCCGAGAGGAATGCGAGCCTCTGCCTGTCGACGGACCTCGTCGATACTGATCGCGGCGGCGCGCGCGCGGAGCTCGTCCAGCGATGCGACACGGTCGGTCGCGATGCGTCCGGGGGCGATCCCGTTGATCCGGATCGGGGTGATCTCCCCGACCAGCGTCTTTACGAGTCCGACGAGCCCGGGGCGAAGTACGTTCGACGTCACCAGCCCGGGGATGGGCTCGCGCACCGAACTGGAGAGGACGAGCAGGATCGCCGGGTCGTGACCGACGCGCAGGACGGGCAGGACCGCGCTCAGCAGACGAGTCGTGGACAGCAGTGTGTCGTTGACAGCGGCATGCCACTGCGCCTCACTCACCGCGTCGAATGTGCCCGAGGGCGGGCCGCCCGAGTTGATCACGATCAGGTCGAGTCCACCCAGGGCGCTGACGGCACGCTCGACGGCATCCGCGGGACCGTCGGCCGTGCTCAGGTCTGCGGCGACGGCGATGCCACCGATCTGTTCCGATTGCGCCTGCAAGCGCGCCATGTCCCGTGCCACGGCGGCGACTCGGACGCCCTCGGCGGCGAGGGCGCGCGCGATCGCGGCTCCGATCCCGCGGCTCGCCCCACCCACGAGCGCGCGCGAACCGCCGAGTCCTAGGTCCATGGCTGGAATGGTCCTGGATCGGGCGCGATGCCGACTCGCTCGAGGACGTCGTCGAGCTCGGCCGCGGTGACTGCGTCGATGACCGGCGAGAGTCCCCGAGTGCGGGAGGACGCAAGCACCCCCCGGCGCCTCAGCACCTCCTTGCGGATGGCGAGGCCGACGACGGGCTGCGATTCGAACTGGATGAGCGGCAGGTATCGGTCGAAGCACCGCGCCGCGCCCGCCAGGTCCCCGGTCTCCACGGACACGCGGAGCTGGCGCAGGATCTCGGGGAAGGCGAAGCCCGTCATCGTGCCGCAGGCACCCCGGCGCAGCTCGTACAGGGCCGAGACGCCGCCCAGGCCGCCGAACACGGCGAGGTCCGGACGTGCCGCGAGGAGGCGGCCGATCTTGGGAGGCGTCGGAGGATCCTCGAGCTTGACCACGCCGGCGCCGCTCGCGTCGACGCAGGCGAGCAGCGTCGAGGTCGGGATGACCACCCCGGTGGCGGCTGGCTCGTCCTGGATGATGAGCGGCAGGCCGGCACGCGCGGCCTCGGCGTAGAACGCGGGCAGCAGGTCGATGTTGCGCAGCAGCGGTGGCGAGGCCACCATCGCCGCCGCGGCGCCGAGTTCGCGCGCCTGCCCGATGAGCGTCCGCACGCTCGCCGGGCTCGCACCCGAGCACCCGACCGCGACGGGGACGCGACCGTGCGCGACGTCCAGCACCGTCCGCAGGGCGCTCGCGCGTTCGTCGGCCGCGAGCGCGGCTGGCTCGCCCATGACACCCGTGGCCGTGAGGCCGTCCACGCCCCAGTCGATCGCAGCATCGACGAGATGGCCCAGGCTCGTCGTGTCGAGTGAACCATCCTCGGCGAAGGGCGTGGGCAGGATGTACCACGTGCCGCGCAGGCCACCGTGATCCGCGACGCTGCTCACAGGCGCTCTCCAATCGCCTGTCCCTGCAGGAAGAAGAGCAGGTACTCCGGGCCCCCAGCCTTCGTGTCTGTGCCGCTCATGTTGAAGCCGCCGAACGGGCGCACGCGCATCAGGGCGCCGGTCGACTTGCGGTTGACGTAGAGGTTGTCTCCATGGGATCCGTCTCGGGCATGGGCGACGTGTCCATCGCGGCCCTCCGATATCGTCACCCGCCGATCGGCGGCCGCCAGCGATTCGGCGAGCAGAATTGACAAGCGAACGGCGCGCGTCCTCCTCGCGCCCAGATGCATCTGCAGCCGCCGCGGACGAGGCCGAACAACGCGCCACCGAGGCCGAGCGTGACGCGGCCGACCCACGCATATCGGGCGATGCTCCAGCGGCGGACGGAGTTTGTAGTCCGACCGCCGATGAGTTCTGCGACGATGGTCGACGAACGTGGCTGCGCCGTCGCCAGGGAGGCAATCGCGCACGCGCACGCCATCTCCTGCGGCATGCTCGGTGCAGCGGCAGATGCGTGCCACTGTCACCAGCCCAGGTACACGGTCTTGCTTGTGCTGAAGAACTCCGTCGCGACGTAGCCCTGCTCGCGGAAGGTGTTCGTGCTCGAGTCCTTCACGCCGCCGAAGGGGACCGACAGATCGAGGCCGGTGGTCGGCCGGTTGACCTTTACAACGCCGGCTTGCACCCGCTCGGCAAATCTGGCGGCCTGCTTGAGATCATTCGTCACGATACCTGCGGACAGTCCATAGGCCGTGTCGTTGGCGAGCTCGAGCGCGTGGTCGGGATCGCGCGCCTGCAGGACGGCGATCACCGGACCGAACACCTCCTCGCGCCACAATGCTTGCTCGCGCTGCACCCCATCGACGACCGTGGGTTCGAAGAACAGTCCGTCGATCGGGCGACCGCCAGTGACCGCCCGCGCACCATCGCGACCCGCCTGCTCGACTGCCGTGCGGTCACGCGCCAGCTGGTCCTCGCTGACTGCGGGTCCCATCAGCACACCCGTGGTCCGACCGTCTCCCGGCTGGTAGCGTGCCGCCTGGGCCACGAGCGCGTCAACCAGGCGCCCGTAGATGCCCGGCGTGCAGATGACACGGCTCGTCGCCGTGCAGGCTTGCCCCGTGAGTCCGAACCCGCCGATGGCCGCGATCGAGGCGGCGACTGCCGGGTCGGCATCGTCGAGCACGACGAGCGGGTTCTTGCCGCCCATCTCGAGCTGCACGCGGGCGCGTCGCTCGGAGGCGATGCCGTGAATATGCACGCCGACCGCGGTGGACCCCGTGAAACTGATGCCGGCCACGCGCCCGTCGCTGGTCAGCGCGTCGCCGACCGCAGCGCCGCCATACACGAGGTTGAAGATCGGAGCGGGCAGCCCGGCGTCATGCAGGGCTGTGACGAAATGGCGCGCCGTCAGCGGCGTGAGCGAGGCTGGCTTGAAGACGACGGCGTTGCCCGCAACCAGGGCCGGCGCGATCTTCCAGGCGGGGATGGCGATGGGGAAGTTCCAGGGCGTGATGCAGGCCACGACCCCGAGGGGCTCACGACGCGTGTAGAGCAGCGTGTCGGGCGTGACCGACGGGACGACCTGGCCGAACAGTCGCCACCCCTCGCCCCCGAAGTAGGCGAGGACATCGATCGCCCGCGACACCTCGCCCCGCGCCTCCGCGACGGTCTTGCCCTCCTCGCGGCACAGGTCGAGGGCGACCGCCTCCGCGCGCTCGGTGAGGAGCTGGCTCGCCCGCCGCAGGATCGCGCCGCGTGCCGGAGCGGTCAGCGCGGCCCACCCCGGCTGCGCAAGCGCGGCGGCGCACAGCGCGGCGTCCACCTGCTCGGGTCCCCCCTCGGCGCGACGGGAGACCGCATCGGCAGGATCGGCGGGGTTCATCCGGAGGACCGACGGCTGCCCGAGCGCCTCTCCGCCGATCAGGTGCGTGCAGTCGATGGCCGTCATGACGTGTGCCTCCTCGATCGTGCGGGCGCCCCTTCTGGAGAGCCCTCGAAGAACATCAATCGCCAGGGGTCCGCCCAGAGGCGGACGCCTGCGGCGTGCTCAGCTGCCCTGCCAGATGGGGGCGCGTTTCTCCCGGAATGCGAGCGGTCCCTCGACGGCATCCTGCGAGCCGAGCGCGCGCATCACCGCCATCGACCGATGCTGGATGGCCTCCGCCAGCGTGAGATGGCTCGTCTCCGCGGCAAGCTGCTTGATCGCGCGCAGCGAGAGCGGCGCGCACGCGAGCACCCGGGCGACGAGCCGTGCCACGGCGTCGTCGAGCTCGCTCCGGGGCACGACCTCGTTTACCAGCCCGAGACCATGGGCCTCCTGCGCGGTCATCCGGCGCCCGGTCAGCAGGAGCTCCATCGCGATCGCCTGCGGCAGGCGCCGTGTGAGCTGCAGAACACCCCCGCCGAGCGGCAGGTACCCGACGGTGGCCTCGGGCAGCCCGAGTTGGGCCTCGTCGCACGCGATCACGAGGTCGCAGCCCAGCACGAGCTCGAACCCGCCACCCAGGGCGTAGCCGTTCACGCGAGCAATGATCGGCACCGAGATGTCCGTGGCCGCACCCAGACCCCCGAAGCCGCCGGGGTGCTGATAGGCAAAGTACTCGAGGCCCGAGCGCTGTTCGGAGCGCAGGTCCGCTCCCGCGCAGAAGGCGCGATCGCCCGCCCCCGTCAGGACGACCACGCGCACGTCGGGGTCGGCATCGAGGCGGCGCAGCGTCGAGGACAGCTCCTCCTCGGCGGTGACGTCGAGGGCATTGCGCACCGAGGGCCGATCGATCGTGACCCGGGCCACATGATCGGTGATGCTCCACTCGATGCCGTTCATGGCCGGCCCCCCGCCGGCGACCCCGTCATTGCAGCACCCCGAGCGCGCGCAGCGCGTCGATCCGATCGCAACCGTAGCCGAGTTCGGCCAGCACCTCGTCGCCGTGCTCCCCGAGACGCGGCGGGACGCGCCGGATCTCGGCCTCGGTGGCGGACAGGTGGATCGGGACGTGCACGACTCGGACGCTGCCCGCGGTCGGGTGTGCCATCTCGACGATCATGCCGTCCACCTGGGTCTGCTCGTCAGCCAGCGCCTCCACGAGGGTCCGCACCGGGGCACACAGGATCTCCTGGTCTTCGAGGCGCCGGATCCAGTGCGCGGTGGAGTCCGTCGCGAACCGCTCGCGAAAGATCTCCTGCAGCTCGGGGCGATGCTCGAACTGGGCGTCGAGGGTAGCGTATTCGGGACGGGCGGAGAGATCCTCGCCGAGTTCGAGCGCGGCACAGATGTCCCGCAGCGGGTTCTCCTTGAAGGCCCCCACGATGCAGACCGCGCCGTCGGTCGTCGGGAAGACGCCGGTGAGGGGCATGCGGGCCCAGTTGATCTCCCGGCCCCGGTTCATCTGCATGCAGGCTTCCTGCATCTGCATGTGGAGCATGGAGTCGTACATGGACACGTCCACGCGCTGGCCTTCGCCCGTGCGCTCGCGAGCCAGCAGTGCCAGCAGGATGCCCTGCAGCAGGTGCATGCCCGTGGTGTAGTCGCACAGGGTGGTCGGGTAGATCGAGAGCGGGATATCGTCGCCTGCCCGGCGCCACATGACGCCGGTGTAGGCCTGCGTGATGACGTCCTGCCCGCCCTTGTGGCGGTACGGCCCGGCCTCCCCGAACCCCGTGCCCGATGCCCAGATGAGGCGCGGATTCACCGAGCGCAGCCGCTCGTACCCGAAGCCCATGCGCTCCATGACCCCGGCGCGGAAGTTGCTGACCACGACGTCGGCACGTGCCGCGAGGTCGTAGATGACCTGCTTGCCCTCGTCGGTGCGGGTGTCAAGCGCCACACTGCGCTTGTTGCGGTTGATGGCGAGGAACACCGGGTTGTCGAGGCCGTCGGGGTCCGAGATCGAGGTGCGGGCGAGGTCTCCCACGCGGGGCCGCTCGATCTTGATGACCTCGGCACCATAGTCGCCCAGCAGCTGCGTGGCGCACGGCCCCATGAAGACCTGCGTGAAGTCGAGCACGACGACGCCCGCCAGGGGCAGGTCGGCACCGCTGATCGGACTCACGGCGACACCGCGGTCGCGACGGCGAGGCTCGCGTTCGCCGAGGGCACGTCACCGGGGTCGTGGCCCTGGGCGCGCAGCCTGCGCTGGACCTCCGGGACGTCCACGTGGCGGACGGTGGTCCCGGATTGGAGGGCGACGGTCGCAGCCACCCCAGCCGCCTCTCCCATGGACATGCACGGCGGGATCTCGCGCGACATCCGCTGGGCGGCGGGCTCGGCGGAGTAGTGGCGTCCGGCCACGAGCAGCTGCTCGACGGCCCGCGGCAGCAGTGCGCGATACGGCGTGTAGTAGTCGCGGCCGCGCGCGACCGAGTCCGGGAAGTGGCGCCGCTCGACGACATCGGCCTTCGTGACGACGTACTCGCCCTCGATGAGGCGGGTCTGGCGGACGCCGAGCTGCGGCGCCACGTCGAGCACGTAGCACTCCTCGAAGCCGACAAGCTTCTGCCGCGCGAACTCGACGAGCGCGTAGATACGATCGCGCCCCTCCATCTCGGCCCGCGTCAGGTCACCGGCGTCGATGCCGTCGAAGCCCGTCATATGCGGGCAGTTGCACCACACGACGCCGGGGAGCGGCGTGCGCAGCCACCACAGGTCCCAGGCCCCGCCGAGGATCCGCTTCGCCTCGCGGTTCAGTGCCCGCGCCGCGGGCCGCTGCTCGGTCTCGAACCGTTCGGCCGCGTCGACGTCCACGCCGCCCAGGCGAAAGACCGTCGTCACGATGTAGCGGCCGTGCTGGAAGGGGGCTCCGGCGGCGGCGGCGACGTCGGCATCGCCAGAGGCGTCGATGAAGACCGTGCCGTCGATGCGCTGCGGCCCACCCTTCGTCTGCACGATCACCCCGCGCATCCGTCCCTCCTCGACGATGGCATCGACGAAGAGCGAATGCAGCCGAAGATTGACCCCGGCCTCGCGCACGAGATCCTGTGACACGCGTTTCCACCCGTCCGGATCGAATGCCACGGCATGCACGATGGGCTTCGGCGCCCCCGTCTTCTGGAAGTCGTACAGGCCCCAGCGGGTCCAACGGCGCACTGCCGCGGGCTCGTACCCGAGATCCTCAGGAGGCGGGTAGACGGCCAGCCCGAGCGACTTCATGCGCTCGACGTACTCGGTCACGAGGCCGCGCACCGTGACCTCGGCGCCGTTCACCATGTCGTCGAGGACGAGCACCATGCCGCCCGAGGCAAGCCCGCCGAGATAACCGTAGCGTTCCACGAGCGTGACGGAGGCGCCGGCTCGTGCCGCGGCGACCGCGGCCGTCACGCCCGCCGGCCCGCCTCCCACGACGACGACGTCGCTCGAGGCGACGAGAGGAGCGCCCCCGTACACGTCACGGACCATCTGACCCCTCACACGTTCCGGGCCGCCGCACCCGGGTCCCAACGCACCACCGCGCGCTCGGTCAGACTGACGGCGACCAGCATCAGGAGGGCAAACAGCGAGGCCACGATCATCGTCGCGTAGAGCAACGGTGTGAGGAAGTCCTGGGTCTCCTGGATGATGAGATACCCGATCCCGGACCGCGCCCCGATCCACTCGGCGACGATCGCCCCGATGACCGCTGCGGGGGCGCCGATCTTCAGGGCGGCAAACAGGTAGGGGAGTGCCGCGAAGATGCGCACCTTCGTCATCACCTCGGCCGACGAGGCGGAGAGGACGCGCAGGAGCTCGGCCTGCTGCGGCTCGATCGCGTTCAGGCCGCGCACCAGGTTCACCAAGGTGGGGAAGAACGTGATGAGCGCGGCGATGACGATCTTTGGCGCATAGCCATAGCCCAACATCAGCACGAGCACTGGGGCGATCGCCACGATAGGGATCGTGCGGAGGACGACCGCGAGGGGGAAGAAGGCGCGCTCCATCGAGCGCGACGAGACGAAGATGACGGCGAGCACTGCCGCGAACGCGTTGCCGGCGAGGAACCCCAGCAGGCTTTCGATGGCGGTGGGTTGCAGGTTGGCGAGCAGCAGCGGCCAGTTCTCAACGAGGGCCCGGCCGACCGAGACCGGTGTGGGTATCACGAAAACCGGGACACGGAGCCCGACGACCACGGCCTGCCAGAGCAGCACGATGAAGACGACTGCGGCCGTGGGATACGCGGCCGCCGTGACACGGCGACGCAGTCGAGACGGGCGAGCCACCTGATCGGCGAGGGCGCCCTCGGCCGTGGTGATGCTCATGACCAGCACGCCTCCAGTTCGCGCCTCAGGTGGGCGGCGATGGCCGTGAACTCGGGCGTCTCGCGCACCTTTAGGTCGCGCGGTTCGGGCAGCTCGACGTCGAAGACGCCGTGGAGCCGACCCGGATTGATGCGGAGCATGAGGACCTGCTGTCCGAGGAAGATCGCTTCGGGGATCGAATGGGTGACGAACAGGATCGTTGTCCCGGTGGCCCGCCAGATGCGCAGGAGCTCGACGTTCAGCTGGTCGCGCGTGATCTCGTCGAGGGCCCCGAACGGCTCGTCCATCAACAGAATGTCGGGTTCGCATACGAGGGCGCGCGCGATGGCCACCCGCTGACGCATGCCGCCACTCAACTCGTGCGGGTACGCGTTCAGGCGCGCTCCGAGGCCGACGAGCTCGAGCGCGTTCCTGGCGCGCTCGTCGCCGTTGTCAGGCGGGTTGCGGCCGTGCCACCCGATCTCGAGGGGCAGCTTCACGTTGCCGAGTGCCGTGCGCCATGGAAGCAGGGCAGAGTCCTGGAACACGACGCCCAGGCGTCGGGCGCGGCGCACCTCCTCCGCAGACTGGCCCAGCACGATGACACTTCCGGCAGCCGGTGCGATGAGATCAGCAACGACTCGCAGCAAGGTGGATTTCCCCGACCCGGATGGACCGAGCAGAGAGGTCACGCTGCCGCGGCGGATCGTGGCATCGATGCCCTCCAGCGCGAGGACCGCTCCGCGGTCGGTCACGAACCGCACCGACATCCCGCGCAGGACGACGGCGTCGTACGCGCCGCCGTCCTGCGCCGCCGGACGAGCGCCGACCCTGGGAGTCGCCATGCCTACGGGTTCATCCTCGCGGCGGTCGTGGCGTCGAGGATGGACGTCGTCATGACCTGACTGACAGTCGGCACGATGCCGCTCTTGAACTGGCCAAGCTGCGCGTACTGGTCGATCTGCGCCTGCCAGATCGAGGGGTCCATCGCGCCCCAGCCGCCGGACTGGGTGGCCGACGTGTACATGTACGGCTGCATCGCCTGGATGGTCTCGGCCTCGTTGGCCGCGTTCAACCCGCTGGCTGTCTTGGCCACTGCCGCAGCCGCCTCTTGGGGATGAGCCACGGCGTACTTCCAGCCCTTTGCCAGCGCGCGCGTGAACGCCTCGAGCATGCCGGGGTCGTTCTGGATCGTCTTCGTGCTGGCGAAGTACACGAGGGCGTACAGCTTCACCCCGGTGTCCCAGAGGCTCATCGTGACGACGTTACTGGGCAGAACCGCGAGCTGCGCCTTGTCGATCGTCCAGGCGGTGATCACGTTCACCTGGCCGGTAAGCAGGCCCTGGGTCGTGCCGCCGACGTACTGGATCTTGATCTTCGACTTGTCCAGATTGTTCTTCGCGATCAGCGCATCGATGAGCGGCTGGCTCGACTGCTGGATGCCCAGCGTCTTGCCGTACAGGTCCTGCGGCACGCGGACGGGTGCCTTGGGAAGCGAGAAGAATGCGAAGGGATGCTTCTGCAGCCCGGTCGCGAACGCCTGGACCGGGATGCCCTGC
>JAJYGO010000047.1:0-2369 GCA_021785115.1 Chloroflexota bacterium
TCTTGCCCAGCGCACCCCGTCCGGGCTTGCCGCTTCTCGGGCCGCCGAGCACCGTCTCGTCCACCTCCACCTCGCCCGAAAGCCGCTCCCGCCCGGCGCGCACCATCGCCGTGCGGTAGCGGTGCAGCATGGTCCAGGCCGTCTGATACGAACCGATGCCCAAGACGCGTTGGAGCCCGAGCGCGCTTACCCCGCCCTTCTGGCTGGTGATCTGCCAGGCCGCGGCGAACCAGACCGTGAGCGGCGTCCGGGTGTGATGGAAGATGGTGCCCGCCGTCGCCGATACTCGCCGCGCGCACCCGCCGCAGGACCGCCTCCCGTCCCGGAGCCGCCAGGACGTGTGAGCGCCGCAATGGGGGCATACGAAGCCGCCGCGCCAGCGGAGCCAATCGAGGTAATCCAGGCAGGCGGAGTCGTCCGGGAACCACGAGCGCACCTCGGCGTAAGACCCGGGGTAGTCGCGGCCGCGTCGGGGGGATGGCACGTCGGCATGCTATGCCAACTGCACTTGCATGGATACCCCCCTTACATGAAATCGCACCTCGAAATCGGTCCGCCGCTCGACGTTCTTGTGTGCACCCATTCTTGAGAGGGCCAGAAGGCGCCGCCGCAGCCAGTCAGGCTTGGAAGACGCCGGCTGGCAGGGCCCGATCTATCACGTTTCGATCTGAGCATGGTTGATAGTCCGCATGGTGCCCGTCTTCCAGCAGTACGTCCGCTCCGCACACTGCCGGAATGTGCCGACGCATCCTTCGACATTGCCCGCGCGGTTTCGACGTGACAGCGCGCGTCGTCAGACGGACTCTTCGAGATACGAAGACCACGCGCGTGGATGCACATAGCTGTTCGCCCGGCTCCTGATCGGGCGCGACCAGGCGTATGCACCTCGCATGTGTCGGCTGGCCAATATCGACGTAGACACCGATCGCGCCGCGTGACACGAACGCCATCAGGGGCGGCCACGGTCCGCGCAGGTCGAACGTCGAGCCGGCAGCGCTGTGGACGGCACCGCCAGCAATGTGTGGGCACCCAGACCGGAGCAAGTCCAGGACGCAGGCGAGTATCTCAAATACGCCTCTGGCCTCCGCCAAACGCGCGACCCCACCGTACGGCCTCGCCGGCGCGGGGCAACCCGCCCGATAGTCCCGCCCGGAGCCGTACTTGTGGCCGCTGGTGCCCCCGGATCGGGCTATAGGCACCGGCGCGACACCCTCCGAACATCGCCGCGCCCGCCGCAAACGGAGAAGGCGGCAGAGCGTGGAGGTATCCGATGTCCAACCTGACCTGGCTGGACGAGCTACGGGAGGCGCGGCTCTCCCAGGGCGAAGCCTGCGGCAAGCACTCGACGAGGAGGACTGGGAGGAGCTATTCCGGCTCGCGGACCTCGCCGTTCCGGTCCCGATCCCATCCAATGTGCCGCCGAAGCGCCGAGGGCCGCAGGAACCCGGCGGAGTAGCCGCCCCGACAGAGTCAACACGGTGAAGGTCAGCCATGGGAAATGGGACTGGCTGCCCCAACAGCATCGACCCCCGTAGCGCCTCTCCCCTTGGGAGGAGGACGTACGCGGGACAGATCCTGATCCGAGCGACGCGCGCCCGCCTTCGGTGGGGCTCGTTCCACTCGGCCGCCACACGAAATAGGAGTCACTCGATGGACGCCATCATCAACCGCCGCCGCTACTCGACCGAAACCGCCGACCTTCTTGCTCTTGCCGACGACGAGTTTCTCGATCGCACTAACCGCCTGACGCACGGGCGCGCGACGCACCTCGACCGGACGCCGAGGGGCGCCTACTTCGTCTTCCACGAGACGATCTGGCAGCACGAGCATGACTCGATCGAGCCGCTGACCGAAACCGAGGCGGCCGATCTGTATGAGGAACTGCTCAACAAGAACGTGCCGTTTGAAGCGGCCTTCCCCGGCATCGAGGTGATTGAGGCGTGATCACGCCCCCACCACGCGTCGCGCGCCCCGGAGCGCAGGTCCACGATTGCACAGGGTGCGGCGGGCTGGTCGCCGCCAGGTGATGGCTACCCTGGGGCTGGCCCCCATTGACAACTCGCCGGGCATGTACAGACTCCCGGCGGCTCGGACGGCCCATCCGTCCGCGAAACGACAGGAGCTGCCACCATGTTCAGCGCGAAAGACCTGCAGGGCGCGATCGACCTCGCCTGCAGTGGGGCCGGGATCAGCATGCTCACGCTGCTCGACTGGGACGAGGTCGTACGCGACACACTGGCCAACCAGGGTGTCGCCATTCTCGACGCGTACGAGCCGGCCGACGGCGTGACGGTGTACGAGCTGGCCGGCGCGCGCGCCCGCTACCTGACCGAGCTCGAGCACGCGGCCCTGCACGCCGCCTGGGCCAC
>JAJYGO010000047.1:2379-10646 GCA_021785115.1 Chloroflexota bacterium
TCCGCGCCCTTCGCCACGAGCTCGAGGGATGCGCGGGACCCGTCGCCGGCGTCACCATGGAGACGCTCTGGGCACCCCGCCGACGGGTGCACTGAGCCGCAGTCCGTCACTGCAACGGGCCGATCCTCGCCTCATCCCGCGACGACACAGCGTACCCGCAAGGCGAGATGGTCGAGCCGATCTGCGCCGGCGTGGCGGGCGGCGAGAGCCAGCGGGGCGAGGCTGCAGCGCCCGATCAGGCCTTGACGAGATCGTCGACCAACGCACGCGGGCGGACGTTTCCTCTCCTGACCGAGGCGCAGGGCCAGATCGTCCTCGCGCCGCGCGGCCGCCATTCCGAGAAGCCTCCCGCCGTACGCGAGCGGATCGTCGAGCTCCTGGGCGATCGGCCGCGGATCGAGCTCTTCGCCCGGGCCCACGTCGCGGGCTGGGACGCCTGGGGCAACGAGATCGACGAGCGCGACCGCGCCGCGCCCGCCGCGGGCTCCGATGCGGACGCGGCGTGAGCCCGGCACGCGGGCGCGCTCACTCCTCGTCTGAGCGCTCCGAGCGGGGCGGGAGCGACGCGGCCGGGCGCAGATGCGCGGCCCAGAACGCCTCCAGGTCGGCGCGCCGGACCCGCCAGATGCGCCGCTGGCCGAGATCCCAGGCGTAGGCCTGGAGGGTCCCGTCGGCGATCCTCGACTCGACCCACCGGGGGCTCATGCCGACTTCCTCCGCGACCTCGCGGGTCGTCATCCAGTCGTCCACCCGGTCCCCTCCCTCCGCCGGCGGCACTGGCGATCACCTGGCGGGGCGGGCGATCGCGGCGGAAGCCTCGGCAGAACTCCGGGGAAGGCAAGGATCCGGCCCTCCCGGGCACAGAGCCGGCCTGTACGAACCGCGCGGCGACCGAGGCAGGGACACCCGCCGAACGGCCTGACCGGCGGGACGAACGGGGCGAATGTCGCGCATCTCGCGCCCGAGCCGCGCCACGCGACGCCATGACCTTGCCTTCGAACCGCATCTGCGTGTACGTACCGGGGAAACGCCAATCGATCGCGGAGATCACAGGGTGGACAGGCGGAAGCTCGACCAGCGCAAGCGCAGGAACGTCAGCACGAGCCCCGCCTGGTCGGGACCCGGTCGCGCACCTGGCGAGGCGGGATCGCGCGCACGAGCAAGCCTGCGGGCGGCGCTGCGCTGCCCGCGTCGCCCCCGCGGCTGCCCATCGAGTACCTGAAGGGAACCGAGGCAGACTGGATGCGGGAACGTGAACGACCCCCGATCGAGGAGCTGATCGCGCGCTGGCGCGCCCGGCCCGCCACGCCCTGGGAGGCGGTAGTCGGGCATGCGGAGGCGATCGCGCGGCTGCAGGAGCTCGCGGCCAAGATCGCCCTAACGCCCGCCGAGCGCACCAGGCTGGGCCTGCGCCTGGGGGCGGGAGTCGTGCTCACCGGCAGGCCGGGGGTCGGCAAGAGCCTCCTCGCGCGGGCCTTCGCGACCGCGCTCGGGAGGGACGTGGTGGTCCCCCCGACCTCGGAGCTCGACGCGGAACTCGTCGGCGAGCTGTACCGGGCGCTCGACGGGACCCCCACCGCGGTCGTCATCGATGAGGCGGAGTCGCTGATCGGCGACCCCGACTGGCACGCCACGAACGCGGCCGCGCAGCGGGCGCTGCTGGCGGTGCTGGACGGGGTCGCCGAGCATCCCGACGGAGCGCCGATCACGATTGCCCTCACCACTGCCGGCGCCACCCATCTTTCCGCCGCCGCCACCCGTCCGGGCCGGCTGGCCCCCCGCCTGGAGCTCGACCTGCCCGGCGCCGCGGAGCGGGGGGAGCTCCTCGGGCGGGTGATCGAGGGACTCCCCGGCGCCGAGACGCTCTCGCTCGAGCGGATCGTCGAACGGACGCAGGGCTGGTCGGGGGCGGAGCTGGCGGCGCTTCCCGAGCAGGCGGTCACCCGCTCACTGCTCCTTTCGCCGCCCGGGCTGCGCGAGGAGCTCGTGCTGGCGGTCGTCGGCGAGCGCTACGTGGTGCGCGACCCGCTGCCCGCGGAACGCCGCGATCGCCTGGCGATCTCGCGCCACGAAGCCGGGCATGCGCTCTGGGCATGCCTCACCTGGGGATCAGGGGCGGTCGCCTCGGTGCGGGTGACCGACCGCGACGGGACGACCACGCTGGCCGAACAGGTGGCCCTCCGGCGGCGGAGCGGAGCCGAACTGCGGCTCCTGGCCGGCTTCGCCCTCGCCGGGGCGGCGGCGGAGCACCTGCTGTGGGGCGCGGACGGGGTCACCCCGGGCGCCGACCGCGACCGTCGCGACGCGGCCGACTACCTGCTCTCCGCACACGAGCTCACCCTCCCCTTTGATGAGGAGCTGCTGGAGGGCCCGGGCGCGGGACGGGGCGCGCAGGCGATGCGCCGCGCCCGGTACGACGCGGTCCGGGGCGAGTCAGCCCGCCTCTGGGCGGAGGTCGTGGAGTGCCTGCGCCCGCACGCCGACGCCCTTCCCCGCCTGGGCGACGCCATCCTCGCCGCCTCCGACATGACGCTCTCGGGAGCGGCACTCGAGGTGGCCATCGAGGCGGCGCTCGATCCGCGCGCGCCGGCATGACGGCGCACGTGGCGTCCGACGTGGGCGGCCTGCGCAGGCGTGGAAGGCGCCGCCGCCCGCTGGGCGGCGCCCTGTTCCTGCACCCTGGCCTCCACAGGGGCAGGCTGCCGCGGTCGGGAGCATCCGTCACGGCGGCCTCCCCGGAGGCAGCGACGCGGGCAGCGTCGCCCGGCGTGGCCGCCTGAGCGGCCGAGCATGGCGCGATCGCCGCTGCTGACCGAGCTCGAGCGCGCGGCCCGCGCGACCCCGCCTGGCTGGAACTTTGCCCTGGTTCGGGATGCCGCAGCGGGGCGCTGGATCGCCAGCTGGTACCCCCGCCGGCGCGTCGCCGAGGACAGCGATGCGGTGACTGCCTGGGGCATCACGGCGCCCGCAGCGGTCAGCGCGGCGCTCATGCTGGTCGCTCACCTGCACGGCAACCGGCACGGTGCTGGTGGATGAGCGGTGTTGCGGTCGGCGGGATCCAGGCACCGCCCTGTCTGCCCGACGGGCTGCGAGCGCAGCCCCCGCCCTGTGGCGAGACCGGCGGGAACGCTTCGCGGACGCGACCGCCGGGCGCACGGCTCTGGGCCCGGGGCAAGTTCCGGGAGCTCGAACCTCCGCCCACGCCCCCGGGCCTGCGACGACCGGCGCCCGATAGGAGAGGTGGCATGGATCACTCGAGTCGGCTGAACCTGCTCTCGACCTGCGCCCTGGCGGGCGTGCTGCTGTCGGCGGGCTGCACCGCATCGACAGCGGCCCTCGGCCCAGGAAGGCCTGCGCCTGCTGCCAGCGTGCCGGTGCCGGGCGGAGCCCCAGCCACGTCGGCCACGCCGACACCGGTCGCGCTGCCCACGCTGGCTCCCACTCCGGACGGCTGGCGGACCGTGCCCGCCGACGACGACTCGCTCGCCTTCGCGATCCCCCCGGACTACCTGGCGGCATCCGCGGACCTGTTCCAGGGCCCGGACGTCACGGCCGAGGGATGGGTCCTCGTCGCCTTCGACGCGCGGGACGCCGATCCCGCCCGGCTGACCCTCGTCGTCGCGGGCTGGCCACGCGACGGGCGTGAGGTGGCCCGCGCCGATCTCGCCCGTTGGTCCCGGGCCAAACTCGCTGCCGAGCTTGCCGGCGAGCAGGACGCCCGCCTCCTCGGCACCACGCGGATGACGCTGCCGCTGGGCCCCGCGATCCGCTACCTGCTCGCGCTACGCGAACCTGCCGGCATCTACCACCTCGCTCTGTACCACATCTGGACCCCGCGGGGGATCGTCCATCTCTCGGCGGGGGCGTACGGGGATAAGTGGGCCCTCAATGATCACGACTTCTCGATCATCCCCTCGACCCTCCGGCTCGTCGACGCGGGTTGGCGCGCGTCTGCATAGGCCGCGGCGGCTCAGGACGCGGGAGCCAGAGGCGATCCCGAGTTATGGTCGGGGCGAGAGGATTTGAACCTCCGACCTCATCCAGCACGTTGGGCGCATCCGCCGGCCGGTCGAGTGGAGTCCAGAGCGGAGGCCCACGACCACGTGGATGTGAACATCCCCGCGCTCGAACAGATCCACGGCAAGCGCCTTCCCACGTTTGCCTCGTCGGCTTCGACGTGTCAACTCAGCGGCTGACGCAGAGCCGGGTGTTCGACGCGTGAAACCCGGAGACAACCGGGCGACGATGGCGATCGGAGGTTCGTTGGATAGGTGACAGCCCGCCTCTGGCGGGCGCGGCGGCGCCGGATACGCTACGTGGAACCAGCGTCCGCCGCATGAGGCGCCGAGCGAGGCCACCTCGAGATCGCGGCCGATCCGCTCAGCGCCCGAACCGGTGGGTTGAACCGCCCTGACTTCGATGGAGACTCCATCGCTTGGAGGAACATGGAGTCATGGCAGAAGGCAGCAGCAGCCCGTTCCAGCGACGCTATCCGCCCGAGCTCCGGGAGCGGGCGGTCCGGATGGTCATCGAGACCGTAGGTGAACAGGGTGAACGGTTCGGCGTCGTCACCCGGGTCGCTCACCAGCTCGGGATCGGGCCCGAGTCCCTGCGCAAGTGGGTCCACCAGGCCGAGGTGGACGGCGGCAAGCGCGCGGGGCTCACCACCGAGGAGCGTGCCCGCATGAAGGAGCTCGAGCGAGAGAACCGCGAGCTCCGCCGGGCGAACGAGATCCTGAAGAGCGCCGCAGCTTTCTTCGGGGCGGAGCTCGACCGCCGCTCGCCGAAGTGACCAGGTACATCGACGAGCATCGGTGCTCGTTCGGGGTCGAGCCGATCTGCCAGGCCTTGGCGATCGCCCCATCGTCCTACTACGCCGCCCGATCGCGGCCACCGTCTGCCCGCTCGGTCCGGGACGCGGCCCTGGGCGCCGACATCGACCGGCTCCATCGCGCCAACTTCGCCGTGTACGGAGCCCGCAAGCTCTGGCACGCCCTCCGCCGGGAGGGCACCACGGTCGGCCGCGACCAGGTCGCTCGTGTGATGCGCGGCCTCGGTCTCGCCGGCGCCGTGCGTGGCAAGGTGAAGCGCACGACGGTGAGCTCGGAGCTCTCGCCTCGGCCGGCCGACCTCGTCGAGCGGGTGTTCAGCGCCCCCGCGCCGAACCGCCTGTGGGTCGCCGACATCGAGCGCCACGAGGCGCTCTCAACCGTGCGGTGATGGAACGAGCACCGCCGCCGGCCCGTCGCAGCGGGTCGGTGAAGCTGGGGGCAGCCTGAACCCAGGGACGTGGGTGAGGGCGGACAGCAGCCCCGACAACGCCGGGACGGACCAGCACTGCCAGATGGTCCGGGTCCGGCAAGCGAGACGGGACGGTGTACGCGAGAAACCAGCGACTGAACGCCTCTCAAGCGACGCCACCAGCTCGAACCTGGCGGATCTGGGCTGGGCTGCCGCGCGCATCCGCGCGACGTTCGTCGCACGGAGAACTCTCCGGCCGGTCAATGTCGCCGGACGGGGAGGCCACGGGGAAAGCCTGCGGCGTACCCGTGGCGATGCGGCAGGGGCATAGCTGGACACCTCGCCCGTCGAACGGTTGGAGAGTGAACGTGGGAACCATCCCGGCGGTCCCCTCACCGGTCAGCTACCTGCTGACCGACGGGAAGGCCCGTCGCCGGCCGATGCGGTCGGGATGGGGCGGAGGACCCGCAGTAGTCCGAGGCCGGGAAAGCCGGCCACATGGCGAAGGGGTCCAGCGGATTCGCAGCAGCGCGGACCGAGAAGGTCGCCGGTGAACATCGGCGCGCCGTGGCCCGACCTCAGCGAGGCCGAGCACCGGGTACTCGCGATGCAGCGGAAGCTGCACCAATGGGCACGCGTTGATCCTGATCGTCGGTTCGATGATCTCTACAACCTCCTCGCCGACCCGGCTTTCCTCGTCGTGGCGTGGGACCGGGTGCGGCACAACACGGGTGCACGCACGGCGGGCGTCGATGGCCTCGCACCGCGAGCCATCGGCGAGCGCGCCGGGGAGTTCCTGGTCGGGCTGCGAGCGCTGCTCAAGGCCCGCCGGTTCACCCCGGCCCCGGTCCGGGAGAAGGGGATCCCGAAGGCGTCGGGCAAGGTCCGCCGCCTCGGCATCCCGACGACCGCCGACCGGGTGGTGCAGGCATCCCTGAAGCTGGTGCTGGAGCCGATCTTCGAGGCGGACTTCCAGCCGTGTGCATACGGCTTCCGCCCGAAGCGGCGGGCGCAGGACGCGATCGCCGAGATCCACTACCTCGCGTCACCTTCTCGAAACTACGAGTGGGTATTCGAGGGGGACATCACGGCCTGCTTCGACGAAATCGACCATCAGGCCCTTGTGGGTCGGCTGCGACATCGAGTCGGAGACAAGCACGTCCTGCACCTGCTGTCGGCGTTCCTGCGGGCGGGCATCCTCTCCGAGGGTGCTGTCAGCCGCGAGACGATCACCGGCACGCCGCAGGGCGGCATCCTCTCACCGCTGCTGGCCAACATCGCGCTGTCCGTCCTCGACGAGCACTTCGCCCAGCGATGGGCCGCGCTCGGACCGGAATGGACGCGCCGGAAGCGCCGCCGGGCAGGCGTCCCGGCCATGCGGCTCGTCCGTTACGCGGACGACTTCGTGGTCCTGGTCGCCGGCACCCGGGACGATGCCGAGGCATTGCGCGACGAGGTGGCAGGGGTGCTCGCGCCCATGGGCCTGCGCCTGTCGGAGGCGAAGACGAGGGTCTGCCACATCGACGAGGGGTTCGACTTCCTGGCCTTCCGCATCCAGCGGCGAGCCTGGCGAGGTCGGACAGGCAAGCGGGCGGTCTACACGTATCCATCGAAGAAGGCGCTCGCCTCGGTGATGGAGAAGGTCAGATCGCTGACGCGCCGCGAGAAGCATCGAACGCTCGCCGACCTCCTGCGCCGGCTCAGTCCGGTGCTCCGAGGCTGGTGCACCTACTTCCGTCACGGCGTCTCGAAGCGGACGTTCGAGTACCTCGATCACTTCGCCTTCTGGCGGATCGTGGGCTGGCTCCGCAAGCGGCACCTCAAGCTGAACTGGGGCACCCTGCACCGCCGCTTCCTCCCGGGTTGGGAGATTCGCGACGGCGGGACCGAGCTCTTCCGACCACGAACGGTGGCGATCATTCGCTACCGCTATCGGGGCGCTCGGATCCCGAACCCCTGGGCGAACGAACCGACCGGATCACGGCCACCGGCGGCATGAGTCCGTGGAGAGCCGGATGCGACGAGAGCCGCACGTCCGGTTCGGAGGGCGGGTCGAGGAGACGGACCGGCTGAAAGGCCGACACCGCGCCTCGACCCGACCCCTACACCTACCTGCCGACGTGGGCGGGCGTCCTGTACCTGGCCGCGATCGTCGACGTCTTCAGCCGGGCCGTCGTCGGCTGGGCGATGGCGGCCACGATGCGGGCCGAGCTCGTCCTGGCCGCCCTCGACATGGCGATCGAACGCCGGCAGCCCGAGCCAGGGCTCATCTATCACTCTGATCACGGCAGCCGGGCAGTACACGAGCCTCGCCTTCGGCCGACGGTTGCGGGAGGCGGGGATCCTGCCGTCCATGGGCAGCGTCGGCGATTGCTTCGATAACGCCATGGCCGAGAGCTTCTTCGCGAGTCTGGAGACCGAGCTGATCGACCGGAGCGTCTGGCGGACCCACGACGAGGCCCGTCTGGCGGTCTTCGACTACATCGAGGTCTTCTACAACCGGGTCCGCCTGCACTCCGCTCTCGACTACCTCTCACCCGCCGAGTTCGAGAGGAGGTACCGTCTGAGCCAGACAACCGCTGCCTAACCGTGACCGTCCACGGAACAGTGAAGATCGTGGTGGGCGTCCGCCGGGAGCCTGACCTGCCACGAAACTGACCCGTCGCGGTGTCATTCCTGGGACACGTCGGCTCGCTCCGGACGCCCGACCGTCGGAGGGGAAGACGGCCGGTTCAGATCGCCACTTCCCGCGCCGCCGTCGCTACAGCCTGCGCAACGCCAAGCGCCTGTCGGTGGTCCTCGCGCTCGCCCGCGCGGAGCTCGCCAACCAGACCGACCCCGTGCGCTACGCCCGGATCGTGAAGGAGCAGCTCGCGGCGCTGCCGGCGGAGTTCCACGTCGCCTGGGGCGCGCTCCGAGACCCCGAGGACCGACTCTGCTCGATCGCCGCCCTCCTCATCGGGGCGCGCGACCGTGCGCGGCGGAACACCGCGGCCTACATGGCCGACGCGAAGACGCGCTCGGTG
>JAJYGO010000152.1 GCA_021785115.1 Chloroflexota bacterium
GACCTGCGGGACCGCTTGCGCCGGTCGGGCCCGGAGGTACAATCACCGCCTCTGCGAGCGGGAGTAACTCAGTTGGCAGAGTGCTTGCTTCCCAAGCAGGTCCTTGCTCCGCCAGGCTCCCCCTCCGGCATGCCGGAAGCCAGCCCATGCCGCCCACGGGCGGTCAGCGCGCTGATCGGCGGCCAGGCCCTCGTTCGTGGCGCTCGATGACGAACGCGATGAAGTCCGCCACCTCGACCCGCTCGGTCTCGCTGAGCCGATCGAGCCGACGGTCCGACGAGCGCAGGACCCCGAGCGCCGTGAGCTCGTCGGCGAGGCGGGACCGATCGATCCCCCAGAGCACCTCGAGCAACTCGACGAAGCTGATCCCCGTCGCATCGGACGCCCGGAGCAGATCGGCTGGCGTCGGGCGGGCCCGCGAGGGCCGGGTCGGATCGAGGAGCGCCGCGATATAGCCCGGGTCGCGACCGAGGGCGGCCGACAGCCCCCGCATCGAGCGACCGGAGCGCGCCAGGACCTCGCGCAGTCGAGCGCGGAACTCGTCGTCCCCTCGTGGCACCGGGCGATCCTCCCCGTGACGGCTGGTTGCTGGGAGCGTCATACTGACGTACTATCGCATCATGGTATCGCGATCCGACGCCAGTGTCGAGCCCCTGCGCAGGCGCGCTCGGCGGTCGCTCGGCCGGAAGCGGCGGCCGGTCCTCCGATCGGCGCCGAGCGCCCTGTCCCAGCCGCTCGACGCGGAGGTCCGACGCCGGTCAGTGCCGCCGTCGCTCCCCGCCCTCGCCCTCCGGCCCCTCATCGCCGAGTACAGCGCGACATTCGGTGCGGGCTGGGGGCCGGTGACGCGGCGCAAGCACGCCGACGACTTCGCCCGCTTCCTGCACTGGCTCGAGGCGACGGAGCGGCCGCTGACCAGCGGCGCGCTCGACTTCGCGACGCTCGTGGCGTACGTCAGCGAGCTGCGCACCCGGCCGAAGGTGGCCCGGGTCTGGCGCGGCGCTCCGGATGCCCGCGAGCGCTCGCTCCGGGCAGGGTCGACGGCGACCCTCTCGGCGAACAGCGTCAACGCGTATGTCCGCCCCTTGCGCTCCCTGGCCATCTGGCTGGTCGATGAGGGGATCCTCAGCGTCAACCCGTTCCGCCGCTCCCGTCGGCGCTCGGCCCTCAATCCGCTCCTGCCGAGCGAAGAGACCCCGCCCAAGAGCGCCACGCTGGCCGACCTGCGGGCGCTCGAGGCGGGCTGTGCGGGCGAGCGAGCGCTCGACCTGCGGGACCGGGCGATCGTGTCGCTCTTCGTGACCACCGCCGCCCGCAACAGCTCGGTGCGGCTCCTGCGCCTCGAGGACATCGACTTCGAGCGCTCGATCATCCGGTTCGTCCGGGCCAAGGGTGGCAAGACCCTCGAGGTGGCCCTCCAGCGCGAGACGCGGGGCGCCCTCCTTGCGTACCTCGAGCGGGGGCGGCCGGCGCTCCTCGGTCCCTGCCCCGACGATCCGGGCTGGCTCTTCCTCTCGGCGGGGGCCGGGGCACCGCGGCCCCTCACCGCCAACGCCCTCTCGCTCATGCTGCGGCGCCGCTATCACGCGGGAGGCGGGACCCTGCGGACGTTCGGCGCCCATCGCATCCGCCATGGCACCGCGACGCTCCTCGTCAACCACGGGATGCCGCTCGAAGAGGTGAGCCGCTACCTGGGCCACTCCTCGACCGACGTCACCCGCCGGTATGCCCGCCAGACTCCCGATGCCCTCGGGGTGCGGGCCGCCGAGGCCCTCGCGCGGGCCGGGCTCATCGCGAGCTGACCGGCCACGGCGGCGCTCGGTGGCCATGCGCACGTCCCCCCTGATGGAGGGTCCCCCTCCTCTGTGCGGGTCCCGGGCAGGTTCGCGCCACATCGAGCGCGGCGCCACGCGTGCGGATCCTCCGCCTCGCGCCACCTCGATGGGCTTCGCGCCATGCGCTGTGCGGCTCCGCGCCACATCATTTGCGGTCCCGCGCCACACTGATCGCCTGCGATGACCATCCTGAACGAGCGCCACGACCTGCCGATCCTCCGCCTCCTCGCCGGCGACGTGACGCGGAGCGAGGCGCTCGCGGACGCGCTCGGGCGCCCGGTCCGGACGATCCAACGGGACCTCGGGCGCCTCGCCGCGACCGGCCTCGTCGAGCCAGGGAAGCGCGGCGAGTGGCGGCTCAGCGGCGCCGGCCAGCGCGCTGCGCTCAGCAGCACGGTCCCCGAGCCGGTCGATGCGAGCGAGGCCCTCGCCGCGCTGCCAGCCGGACACCGGGCGGTCCTGCACCTCATCGAGGACGCGGTCGTCGCGCGGCGCGCCCTCGAGGCGGTCCGCCCGACGAGCTGGCCGGGCTTCGTCCTCGTCGGCCCGGTCCTCACCGGCAAGACACTCATCGGCCTGCTCGCCGCCCGCCGCTTCGGCCTCGATCCCGCGGCCGCGATCATCACCCTCCGGCTGGAGACGCCGGGCAGCCTCCTCGGCCAGCGCGTCCAGGACAGCGGGGGCGCCTGGAGGACGGAGCCGAGCCGCCTCCTCGCCCTCCCGCTCGTCGTCATCGACGAGTACGACAAGGTCGGCCTCGAGCTGCGTCGGGCGGCCTTCACGTACCTCGCCGGCACGCACCGCCGCTCGCCGGGCGATGCCCCCGTGGTCCACCCCACGACGATCATCACGCTCAACGTGGAGGGTGACCTCGGCGCGCTCCTCCCCGACTCGGTCCTGCGCCGCTCCGTCGTCCTCGACACGAGCGATCTCGTCGAGGCGACCGCGGATCTCGACCTCGTCGAGTGGGACCTCGTCCTCGCCGCGCTCGCCCCGGTTGCGGCGGACCTGACGCCACCCGCGGCCGACCTCCCGGAGACGGCCCGCAGCCTCCTCCGGACGATCCTCCGGAACTGCCTGACGGCGCGTGGCTGGGGCCTCGTCGACGGCACCGCGATCAGTCGACTCAGCCTCGGGCGCTGGGCGACGATGCCGACCGCCCTCGAGGCGGCCGTGCTCGCCGTCGCCGCCGACTACCTCACCGTGAGCGCGACACGACCCGGACTCGTCGAGCCCGACTGGGCGGCCCGCTTCGAGGCCGTCGGCGGACGGTCGGACGGCCCGCTCGCGGCGACCCTCGAGGCGGCGCGCGAGCGGCAGGCCGCCGGGCAGGACCGCGGGGTACGGGCCGAGCGGGCGTCCCTCGCGGACTCGCTCGAGCTCGCCGGGACCCGGGCGCGCCTCGTCGACGCGCTCGACCACGCGCTGAGCTCCGCTCCACGGACGGAGCTCAGCGCGCAGGAACGGGCGATGGTGGCCACGGCTCGCGGCGAGGGGCGACTGCTCCGCGTGCGGCTCGTCGAGGCGCGGATCCTCGACGCGCTCACCGCGCTCGAACCCGTCCTCGAGCTCGAGGTCCTCACCCCGATCCGCACGGTGGGCGTGGCGCGCGAGACCCGACGTCGAGAGGTGACCGACGAACAGCAACGGGCGCGCCAGCGGGCCGCGGATGCGACCCGCCGGACCAAGGAGCAGGCGAAGGCCGAGCGGGAGTCCCGGGCGGCGGCCCGACAGGCCGCCACGGCGCGCCACGCCGAGCTCCAAGCCCTTTACCGGCAGGAGGCCACCCGCCATGGAGAGAGCGTCATCACGGAGCTCCTCGCCGCGGGCTGCCTGGCCCAGCGGAGCGAGCCGTACGAGGCGGAGAGGGGCACCTCCCGCTGGATCCATCGCGGGATCCCCGGCGACCTCGCCCGCGCCGCCGCCGCGCGCACCGGGCTACCCACCCTATCGAAGCCCGCCCCCGTTTACGAGACGAAGATCCGGACCTGGTACGAGGACCGGGCCGGACGTCGGTATCGGACCGACGAGCCCCTCGCCTGGGGCAGCGAGACCGTCCTTGCGATTATCGAGGCGGCCGCGGTCGCGGAAGGTCTCTCGAAGCTCACCCGGCCGAGGAGCCGTCGCCGCGAGCCGACCCGTCGCGCGTCCCCGTCATCGTCCCGCCGCCCCTCCTGAACGATGCGCCAATAAGGGACCCTCGCATCGGACCATCATTCGTGCGGCAGAGAGACCCCGCTCGAACCGCCCCGGAAGGAGGTCTTTCCCATCAAGCGGAGCTGGCACGATCAGAGGTGCCAAGGTGGTCCTCTGGACGACGGCAGAGCCCGTGACGAGCCTGGACACTGCCCGTCAGCCACCGCCTTTGGTTCGCGACGGACCTTCCCGAGGCTCCTCGACGCCTCGGGGCCCTGTAGACTCGAATGCGGAGGGCAGGAGTGTGACCGCCGAAAGCTACAGCCAAGGCACACCGCGGCAGCCTGAGGGGACTCGCGGCCGGACCGCTCCCTCCGGCGCGCGACCTACCGTGGATGCGGCCATGCGGCTCGACGTCACCGACCGTTACGGCAATCGCCTGGTACTGGAGCACGGGACGATCCGTATCTACGTTCGTGGTCGTTCCGCGCCTCACGAGTACGCGCGCGAGGCCCTGCTCGAGGTCGCGTTCGAGGAAGGGGGAAAGAGTGGGGGCATCGGCCTCGGGAGGGAAAGGAACTGGGGGGACACCCTCCATCTGTATCTCGTCGGAGAGAAGCCGGAGCACTACCACTTTCGTTTCCAGCGCTCGCAGCGCGACGAGTTTCGACTGCTGTACGAGGTGCTCGCCGATTCGATCCTCGAATCACGTCTGGTCGGGCTGAGGGCGCTACGGTTCCTTGGCTCCGCTGGGCCGTTCCCGCGCACCACGCCATCGACGCCCGAGGTCCTCGTGCAGCGAGGCTTGCGCATCGGCGAGGTGTCGCGGCGCTTCGACAGCAACGCCGCGGGCCAGATCACGGGGTTGATCACCCACCAGCTCGGGTTCCAAGGGAGGTTCGTCGGCGTCGACGTGGGGCGGCTCAGCCTGGGGTTCGGGCAGCTGGGGCTTGTGGGGACCTCCGAGCTGGCACTGCGTTCGGCCGCGACGTCGCGCGATGATCTCTTCAACGAGGGCTTCGTGGCGGTCTTCGATGTGCCTCACCCGACGGGGATCCCCGACACGCTCCGTGTCGTCGTTCCCTCTGATGCCGCCTGCGCCGAGCTGATGGCAGACTTCGTTGCGGCCGCCTTCGCGGGCATGGGCGCGATGGCGCCCGGATCCCGGGACGCAGCGAGCGTGGTCAAGACCATCAAGACAGGCATCACCACGGACATCACGTACGCCATCGACCGACTGAACGCGACCCTGCGCACAGGGGCCTCGGGGGAGCGCTTCGAGGTCGTCGGACAGCCCCTCGTGCCCGGATCGCTGCTTGGCGGCGCGCTTCGACGGGTAGGAGACACGATGTGGCTGCAGCTCTTCCCGATCGGGCTCATGCAGTTCCTTCGCGGGCTCACGGAAGGCCGCGAGGAGATCGAGGAGCCCGCCGAGACATCTTCCGATCGGCCGACCGACGACGCGGAGCCGCGGGTGTCGGAGACCGAGCAGCGTGGCTCGATGGATGATGCGGAGCCGCAGATACGTTTGACGACGCCGGAGCCCGCGATGAAGACGTGCCCGATGTGCGCCGAGGATGTCCGCGCCGCTGCGCGCATCTGCCGTTTCTGTCGGTACGAGTTCCCTGCGTCGTAGCTTATGCTGGCCCGCTGACCTGAATACGACGGTCGATCCCGGCCCCGCGAACCCCTGGCTGCAGCTGACCGACCACCAATATGAGGTCGTTCCGGGACGGAGCGAGCCACAAAGAGCGTGGCGCGGAGCCACAAAGAGCGTGGCGCGGAGCCACAAAGAGCGTGGCGCGGAGCCACAAAGAGCGTGGCGCGGAGCCACAAAGAAGTGGCGCGGAGCCCACCGACGTGGCGCGGGGTGGAGGGTCCGCACGCTCAGCCCCGCTGTCGGCGTGGCGCGGAGCCGGCCGGGGGCTGCAGGAAGGAGGGGGACCGCCCCGAAAGGAGGTGGTTCTGTGTCTCCTTGTCAATAGCCATCGAGACTCGCTGGACACAGGGTCACCGCACGACCTCCAACCCCTGCCGGGCCACGCGATGGAGGGTCTCGGCATGGCCAGTGACGAATCCCGCCCCTCCCGGAGGGGCTATCATGCCAATCTTGGCGTGGCGGGCCACAGTCAGGCGGCCTTGTTCGATTCGCGTATCGTTCGAGCGAGGTCGTCCGGTGTCAGGGAGGGGACGGCAGTATGGCGCTCCGGTCGGCCGCGCGGGCACGGGCCGCTGTATTCCTCGCGATCGTTCTCCTCGGTGGCTGCGGCGTGTCGAGCGGAGGGGCTGCCAATTCGCCCGCTCTGGGCGGCACCTCACCCACCACCGTGCCGACGGCGGGTGAGGTGCAACCGACGGCGACGGATGGATGGGTCGCGTTCGGATATCCATTCCAGGCCCTCATCCCGGCGGATTGGGACACCAACAATCAGGCGGACTACGGAACTCCGATCTTCGGTGCGAAGACTGCGAGTGGCGGCGTGTGCGAGTTGTGGGACGACGGCACCGCCGCGACAGACTCACCCGCTCAGGCTCTGGCCGATTTCGCGACAGGAACGCTGACGAATCTCAACCAGATACCACCCGCGCACTGGTCGCTAACATCGCTCGTCATCCCCGGCGTGGCGGCGGCGGCGCGGTTGTCCTCGACTGGAGCTGACGGCCGGGAGGATTTCCTCGCCGGTCTGCCACTCCACACGGGCGGCATCGGCCTGTTCCTGCTGCAGTGCACGCCAGCTGAAAGCGATGGGATTATGGCGGCGATCATGGCAAGTCTCGCAGCCCATGTGTGACACTCATCCGCGAACATGAAGCATGCGCCATCGCGCCGGGCTCCGGTACGGGTGGAATCCACTGCGCCTGACCTCGGCCACGGGCGACAGAGCGGCGGTTGAAGGAGACAAGGCGATGGCTCCCGCGCGCGTTGGGTTGCTCGCGCTCCTGGTTCTCACCGGGCTCGTTGGCGGCAGCTGCGGGGCGCAGGTTCCTTCGCAGACACCCGGCGCCGCAGCGGCCCCAGCGGTCACTCCGGATTTGCAGTCGGCTCTGGCAGGTCTTGGGCTACCTCTGCCCTCGGGCGCATCCCTCGTCGTCGAACCCGCGCGCTCACGGGGCGAGTGGATGGTCCTCGCCGCGGGCGCCTCGGCCGGGAACCCATCGCATCCGGCGACTGATCTCACGGTCGTCATCGGGCACCGCGTGAACGGGGCCTGGCACCTGGTGAGCGAACGGGACACCGGCGCATTCTGCGGTGCGCTCGCCGCGGCGCCGACCGGCCTCGTTAGCGCCGACGTTCGCGCCTACTTCGTCGGTTGTCACTGATGCGCCGCGCGCACCTCGGCCTCCCGCTGATCGTAGCGCTCGCGGCCTCGCTCGTGTCGGCTGCTCCCGGCAGCGCCGCGCCCACGACCTATCTGCTGCCGGTCCCCGTGGGCACGCGCGTTTACGTCTCTCAGGGCAACAACAGCGCCTTCGACCACGTCGCCGCGAACGGCAGCCAGTACGCGTGGGACTTCGTCGTGCCCGGAACGCCGGAGTTCCTGGTCGTGGCGGCGCGTGCGGGCATCGTCATCGGCGCACGCTCGGACTCGACGAACACACAGTGCCGGGACATCAGCTGCTGGACCGACGTGAACTACGTCCTCGTCAACCACGGCGACGGGACGTCTGCACTCTACCTCCACCTCGCCGCCGGTTCGGTGTCCGTGACGGTTGGTCAGTCGGTGCAGCAGGGGACCCAGCTCGGCCGCGCGGACAGCACCGGCTTCTCCACCGGGCCCCACCTCCACTTCATGGTCGAGAAGACGCCGGTTGTCAGCTCCGCTCCGGGCTGGTGGTGGAACCAGTCGGTCCCTGTCACGTTCGCGGACGCCAGTGTGCCCGTCGAGGGACAGACCTACATGTCCGGCAACGGGGCGCCGGCTCCCAGCCCGCCAGCGGCGAGCGCCGCGATCACGCCAGCGCCCTTGTTCATCCCGGTCCCGTCGCCGCCGACGGACGTGAAGGCGTACGGATTCCAGTCGGCCTGCGCGCAGGATCCCCAGAGCGGGTGCGATACCGTGAACGTCACCTGGTCCTACGCTGGATCGGACCTCGTGGGCTTCCGCGTCTACGGCTCTCCTGAGCTCTCCTGTCCGACGGGCAACACGATCTCGGGGCCATGCGTGCCGACATGCAACTTGGCGACCGAGAGCCTCGTCGGTCGGACCGGTCCGACAGCACGCAACGTCAAGTTCGCTTGGCCCTTTGGCACAGCGCCGACCGACTGTTATCGCGTATCGGCCGCGAGCGGACAGAACGAGTCCAAACGCGTGCTAGCGACGGTCATCCCGAGCTACTGACGCGACAGGGGCGAGGAATGGCGAAGGCGGGCTCCAGGCGAGGCGCCCACTGAAGCCTGAGGAGCTCCAATTTGCACGACTCCCTCTACGCCTCGATCGAGGTGCTCTCCCATGCCACGGGCCATGGGGATGCGCTTGACACCGGTGCGCAGGCAGGGACCGTTCCCGCCCAGGCCGACCCGGAAAGTGGTCCTTACGGTCCGTCGTCGGTCGTGACCTGATCACTTCCGGCGAGTTGGCCAAGCTGGTCGCGCAGCTCCGTCCTCTCACCTGGCCGCCGCCAACCCCATAGCTCAAGGATTGAAGCAGCTGTATCGACTCTGTTGAACACCTCGCCCGCGATGTTTTGCTCTTCGGTCGTGAGTGGGTGTCCAGGCTGGTAGCTCCCCATCGCGACGATGAGCGTTTCGACCTTCAAGTAGGCCGTCGCAACGACCGCGAAGTCGCGAGGGCGGAGCAGATTCGCGAGCGTTGCTCGGGTGTCCCGCCAGGTCGTTGCCTCCAATGGGATGTAGTGACCGTGATCGCGCATGATCGCCAGGTTGGCGCTGTTGCGGGCGAGTTCCGGGAACGTTGCGCGCGCCGCAGCTCTCTCCTCACGTCCGTTCTGTCTTGCCTGGAGCATGAACGCTCCCATCAAGGCGAGGATGGCCCCGGCGAGCCCGCTCACGAGGTTCCCCACCAGGGTTGCAGGGTCGAGGCCCGATCCGGGTGAGCCCCCTTGACCCACCGTCGCTGCGTCAGATGCCAACCGCATGGGCACCGTCGACTGATGCTGGGGATTCGTTCTGATCATTGCTGTGGCGACGGGCGTCTGTGCGGTGCCCAGGGAAGGGTGGATCGACAGTGGTGCAGCCGTCGTGGACGCTGCGCTGTCTGTAGCGGCGCAGCCCGCTACCACCCAGGCGAAGAGCAGCGCCAGGAGCAGCGCACAGGCGGCGTCACGGCGCCTTTCTTGCAGCGAAGGGCGACCCCCGCGCCCCCCTTGACTGCGTCTGGCTCCGTTCGCCGCCCTATCGTGGCGCGCTCCAGGGTCCCCGCCCGTCGCCCGTAGCTGTTGCGCGGTCGACGCCGCATCGAGCACGGCCGGTGGCTGCGCCTTCACGTGATGGTCCGCTCGTGCGCGGCCCAGCGGTCAAGCTCCTCGATTGCTTGGCGGAGCGTAGCCAGTGGGAGCCTGATCTCGCGGCCTCTTGATTCGCCGCGGCCTTGGCCGCGCTCCACGGCTTCGTCGCCTTCGATGCGAAACAGGAACCCGAACGTCTGCGTCGCAAGACGCTCATCGCCATGCGCCATCGTGTCACGAACGTGGCGGGCGAACTCCCTGACCTTGGCCCAGTCGACACCGGCCGGATAGTCGACGCCGTCTATCCGTGTGCGCAGCCGGTCCATGTAGCGAATCGCGCGGTCGAGCGCTTCGATGCCCTGCGCGAGGTCAGCCGTCTTGTCGATCTCGTCGGCCGAGTCTTCCCTAGTCTGGGCGCCCTCCAGTCGCCGCCGAGCGACTCGTGTCCAGACGTGCGCCTCTGCCGCGTACACGTTCGGATGCATTCTCTGAGCCTCCCTAATGCCATCGGACACGATGGCCGCGCCGTCGCGTGGACATCGTCGAGCTAGGCCTCAACCGCGCGGTAGCCCGCGGGCTGGTAGAAGAGCGCAGCGCGGACACCGAAGAAGGCTCTGGATGCAAGCCGCATAGGTGTCCGAACAGCGGCACCAGTGTTTCGCACCGGCGCAAGGCCCTCGCGACCTACAAGGCAAGAGAAGCCCCCGGGGGCCGGCCCGGGGCTCGCTACCGCTGCGACGGGTCTATGGGCGTCAGCCGGTGACCACCACGTGCCATGTGCACGCGGAGTCAATCGCCAGGTGAAACAGTCCGGGCCCGGTGGGGTAGAACATCGAGTCATCATGCCCGCTCGTCGCTGCCACGTTGGCGGCCACGTCCTGTGTTCCGTCCGAGCCGTTGACGAAGATGATGAAGTTGTCAACCGGCCCTTCGTAGGAGCAGTCGAAGGCGTAGGCCACATCGAAGGGGCTACCGTCCGAGGCAAACGGCTTGGTCGTCTTGATGCCCTTGCCCTGGAGGTTGAGCAGGGTCTTCGGCTTCGGCGCGGGCGCCGGCGTGGCGATGACCTCTGGCTCCAGGCTGCCAGATGGCCAGGGAAGGACCGCCGGCGCAGTGCCTTCGGGCGTGGCCGGGGGTGTGGTGGGGCCCGCATCGATGTAGCCGGCCCAGGGAGTGGCGGATTGCGCCGGGATGACGCTACCGTGCGGCCCCATGCCGGCCGCCGCCCCCAACGCCCTCCACCTGCCCGCAGGGCG
>JAJYGO010000326.1 GCA_021785115.1 Chloroflexota bacterium
GCCGCCCATCAGCAGCACGTAGATGCTCATGATCCGGCCGCGCAGCGCGTCCGGGGTGCGGATCTGGAGGAGCGTGTTCGCGGTCACCGAGGCCACGACCCCGGCGAACCCGGCCGCCACCATCAGCCCCAGGCTCACGACGTACGCGGAGGAGACCGCGAGCAGCACGAGCAGCGCGCCCAGCGCCAGGCCGCCGATCGCCAGGAGCCGCTCGCTCGGCCGCCGGGTGCGGGCCAGGACGAGGCCGCCCACCAGCGAGCCGGCGCCCAGCGCGGACATCATGGTCCCGTAGCCGGTGACCCCGTTGTGGAGCGCCACCGCCAGCAGCGGCAGCGCGACCTGCCAGTTGAAGCCCAGCAGCCCGACCACCCCGAAGAGCAGCACCACCGGGCGCACGGTCGGGGTTCCGATCGCGTACCGGATCCCCTCGGCCAGCTCGTGCACCACGCGCTGGTCGGGTCGTCGCGTTCGGACGGTGACGTGCCGCGGTCGGATCGAGGCCAGCACGGCCACGGCAGGCACGTAGCTGGCGGCGTTGATGAAGAGCGCCCCGGCGATTCCCCACCAGGCCACCGTGACCCCGCCCACGGCGCCGCCGATCAGCCGCGCGAGGTTGAACTGGATGCTGTTGAGGGCCACCGCGTCGCCGACCAGCTCGGGACCGACGAGCTCCGGCACGAACGCCTGGGCGGCCGGGTTGTTGAAGGCGTTGGTGAGGCCGAGGAGCAGGGCCAGGAGGGCCACCTCCCAGATCTGCACCTGGTGGGTGAACACGAGCACGCCCAGCAGGACCGCCTGCAGCGCCGCGATCGTCTGGGTCGCGATCAGCATCCGCCGCCTCGGCAGGCGGTCGGCCACCACGCCGGCGAACAGGGGGAAGATCAGGAGCGGCAGGAACTGGAGCATGGTCACGGTCCCGAGCATCACCGCCGAATGGGTGAGCTCGAGCACCAGCCAGCTCTGGGCGACCGCCTGCGCCCACGTGCCGATCCCGGAGACGAACTGGCTGCCCCAGTACCAGCGGAAGGCGCTCACGCGGAAGGCGGGCGGGGCGAGGCTCGCGCCCCTGCCCGACCCGGCCCCCCGGCCGCGGGGCGACCGGCCGGCCGGCGTGCGCGGGTCAGGCATGCTGCTCGTCTCCCCGTGCAAGGCCCGCCTCGAGGCGGCCGAGCAGCTCCAGCAGGGTTCCGGCATCGGCCGGGTCGAGCAGCTCCGAGAGGTGCGCGGTCCAGGCTGCCGACCGGTCCGCGACGTCGTCCGCGACGGCCCGACCACGCGCGGTCACCGTCAGGATCCGGCGGCGCCGATCGGCGGGGTCGGAGTCGGAGTGCAGGAGCCCGGCCCGCTCCAGCTCGTCGGCGGTGCGCTTCACGTTCATGGGATCGGCCTGCAGGTGGCGAGCGAGCTCGCGAAGCCCGGTCCCGGGCCCGTCGGCCACGGACCGCAGGATCGCGGCCTGCGCACCCGTGAGGTCCAGGTCGGCGATGCGATGTTCCCATGCAGACCGCAGGTGCCGATGCGCCCGGCCCAGGCGGAAGCCGAGAGAGCCCTCGAGGCCGGGCGTGCGGCCCGCGTTGGGGGATGCGGGCTGGGCCGCCCGCGTGCCTGGATCGTTCATGGCGCAATTGTAGCTATCACTACGATCTGTCGCCAGCCCGCGCATGGTGGAGATTCCGCAACCTTCGCGCGCACGCGCCGTCCGGCCGGCGGTCGGTCCGTGATCGGTCCATCGCGCCCCGCGGCGGCGGGACCCGTTGTCAGCCCGCCCGGACGCCCGTCAGGTCGGCGGCCAGGTCCCAGAAGCGGCGCGCGAGCTCCGGATCGCGGGATGCCTTGCTCGATTCGATCGGGTGCTGCTCCCCGAAGAGCCGCCCGCCCACGCCCTCGATGACGAGACACGGCCCGGCACGGCCCTCCGGCGCGGGCCGGGGACGGCCGCATGACCGGGATCCTGCCCCTGGTCGACGAGGGCCTGGGCAACTCGGGACGGGAGGACCCCCGGGGGGCCGCCCCGTTCAGGCGTGCGCGTGCCCCTCGAGGCGGCTGCGGTCCTCGCGCTCCAGCTGGAACGTCGAGTGCTCGATGTCGAAGTCGCCCGACAGGCAGCGGCAGAGCTCGTCGAGCACCTGGTCCGTCTGGACCTCGGGCCCGATCACGACGTGCGCACTGAGGACGTTGAGCCCGGACGTGATCGTCCAGGCGTGCAGGTCGTGCACGTCCCGCACGCCGCGTGCCCCGCGGATGTGCGCGCGGACCTCGTCGAGATCGACGTCCTTCGGCGTCGCCTCCAGCAGCACGTTCGTGGCTTCGCCGAGCAGCGAGAGCGTGCGCGGCAGGATGAGGATCCCGATGGCCACCGAGGCGAGCGCGTCGGCCGGCGTCCAGCCGGTCAGCGCGATGACCGCCGCGGCGACGAGCACGGCCGCCGAGCCCGCCATGTCGCCGAGCACCTCGAGGTAGGCGCCGCGCAGGTTCAGGCTCTCGCGCTGGGCATCCCGCAGCAGCGCGAACGAGATGCCGTTGGCGAGCAGGCCCACGAGCGCCACCGCGAGCATCAGCCCGGATCCGACCTCGGGCGGTCGCGAGAGGCGCTGCCACGCCTCGACCAGGACGACCGCGCCGATCCCGATGAGCATGGTCGCGTTGGCGCCGGCGGCGAGCACCTCCAGGCGCAGGTAGCCGAACGTCCGCCCGCTCGTGGCCGGCCGCCCGGCGAACCAGATCGCGAGCAGCGCCATCGCCACCCCGGCCACGTCGGTGAACATGTGACCGGCGTCGGCGAGGAGCGCCAGGCTGTTGGCGGCCCACGCTCCCGCGACCTCGACCGCGAGGATGACGACGTCGAGGCACAGGACGGCGGCCAGCCGGCCCCGCCTGGCGGCTGCCGCGGAGCGCTGCGCGTGGGACATCAGCGCGCCTCGGCCAGGTGGGCGAGCGCGTCGCGCAGGACGTGGCGCACGTGGTCGTCCGCGAGCGCGTAGAAGACGAGCCGGCCTTCCCGCGCACGGGTCACGATGCCGCGCTCGTGGAGATACGCGAGCTGGTGGGAGAGCGCCGAGACCGAGACGGCGAGGGCGAGCGCCAGGTCTCCGACGCACCAGCGCCGGGCCAGCGAGAGCGCCTGCAGGATCCGCACCCGGGTCGGATCGGCGAGGACCGCGAACCAGTCGCCGGCGTTGCGGGCGGCGTCGGCGCCGACCAGCCGCGGGAGGAGCGGCCGCACCTCGTCGGGGTGGAGGAACGCGACGTCTCCGGCCAACATTTGAGCCATTGCTCAAACGATACCACGCGAACCGGACACGGGTCCGGGTGGCACGAGCCCGGCTCCGTCCGGGCCGGGCCGGCGCGCGCGATGGTTTCCGACGGCGACCCGCTCGATTTTCAGGACTCGTTCAGGGGCGGCGGCGACATTGGACGCACCGTCGGGGTGCGGGTGCGCAGGAACGCGCACCCCGACGCGCTCCTCCTCTTCGGACAGACGGCGCCGGCTCCCCCGCTCGGGCGGAACCCGGCGTCGTCCCCTCCGTCTCCTCCAGCCACGGCGTGTGCTCCGAACGACGCACGGGGCGTACCCGTCCATCCCATGCCCGGCCCGTACCAGTGGGGGGATGGAACACCGCCGGGCGATCCCGGAGACTGAGGGCCTGGAGGGACGATGCAGATCCGGTTCGCGGCCTACGCGGGGGACTGCCGGATTTCGGGGACGCTCGACCATGCCACGAACCGGCTGGCCGACGTGCTCGATGCCGGCGCGCCCGTCATCCTGCGCCGGGCCGTGCTCGAGCGCCTCGACGACGGGCGCCGGATGACCGCCGAGCGGCTGGAGCTCGCGCCCGACGACCTCTACGCCGTGGAAGCCGGGCGGAACCTCGGGCGTCGCACGGGCCTTCCCCTGCCGCGCATGATCCGCCGTGCGGTCCACCTCCAGCTCGGCCCGTACGGCGTCACCGGCGAGGTGCACGGCCGCATCCGCGCTTCCCTCTCCGGGCGGCACCGCGTGCTGGCGCTGTCAGGCGCCGCGATCGCCTACGTCCGCGACGGCCAGCTCGAGATGCACGAGGTCGAGGGTCTGCTGGTGAACCTCGCCCTGGCCGACTGGCTCGTGGCACCCGGCCGGACCGCGGCCTACTTCCCGGACGTCCGCACGAGCCCCGTGCCCGCCTGATCCTCGGCCATGAGGTCCGCCGTCACGAGGCCTCCGAAGCGACGCTCCAGGGCCGCCAGCAGCTCCGCGTCGTACGCGACCCGCAGCCGGAGCTCCATGGGCTGGGTCCGCCCGTCGCCGAGCGGCACGTCCAGCACGACCGCGGTCTGTCCCGGACGGCCGCGCAGGATCTCGCGCACCGCCCCGAAGGCCTCGCCCAGCGCGTCGCCGGCCAGCGACCCGAACCGCAGGTGCAGGCTCCCGCCGGATGCTTCGAGGGGACGCGTGGGTGCGGCCGCCTGGCGCGCGACCGCTCGCGCCGCCTCGGCGGGGAGGGGCGGCTCGTCTTCCAGGTCTCCCGGCTCGCCGGGCCCCGAGGGCCAGGGGGCCGCCTCGTCCCCCGACGGCGGCGGGACGGCGGGAACCGTCGCCGGCCTGCGGGGCTCGCCGACGACCCGCCCGGGCCCCGTCGTCCCGGCTGCGGGGCCGGCAGCGCCGGCGGCTCCGCGCGGGCCCGCCGAGGCGCCCGCCGCCGGGACATCCACGGCGATCTCGCCGAGGACCCCGCCCCCGCGCAGCGGCGAGACGCGGGGGATGACGCGACGCACCGTCGGCACGGACGCCGTGCCCGGCGCCGACCCGCCGCCGGGTGCCGCCTCGCCGTTGCCGGGCCGCCCGTACCCGCCGCCGGTGCGTCCGTACCCGTTGCCGTTCGCCCCGTGCCCGCTGCCTGGTCCCGCGTGGCCGTTCGCCGGTGCGGGCTCGCGCCCCCAGCGACCGCCGTCGCGCCCGCCGCGGCGACCGCGCTCGCCGGCCTGGACCTGGCGCTCGAACGCCTCCGGGCCCATGGCCGTCGCGTCCTCCCACGTCCAGACCGCGTCGGCCAGGATCACCGACCCGTCGCCCTTGTGGTCGACCCGCCCGGCAACCAGCAGAATGGCGTCCTCCTGCCAGACCTCGCCGGTCGCCTCGAACGTCTTCGGGAAGACGATCACCTCGATCGTCCCCTGCAGATCCTCGAGCGTCGCGACGCCCATCGTCGCCTTGGCCTTCGTGATGACGCGCCGCATCCCCGTCACGACGCCGCCGATCACGACGCGCTGCTGGTCCATCTCCTCGCCGAGGTCGCCGCTGTACGCGCCGACGTAGCGGTCGAGCTGCTGCGCCAGCGCGGCGAGCGGGTGATCGGACAGGTAGAGGCCGATCAGCTCCTTCTCCCAGCGCAGCCGTTCGCGCGGGGGAGCCTCGGTCACCGGGGGGAGCGGCTTCTCGAGCGCCTCCGGCTCGGCCTCGCCGCCGAAGAGCGACGTCTGGCCCGAGGACCGGTCGCGCTGCTCCGCCTGCGCGGCCGCCATCGCGTCGTCGAGGCCCATGAGCAGCTGCGCCGGGTGCCCGAACCTGCCGAGCGCACCGACCTTGATGAGCGACTCGATCACGCGCTTGTTGACGAGCCGCATGTCCACGCGCCGGCAGAGGTCGGTGAGGGAACGGAAGTCCCCGTCGGCCTCGCGAGCGGCGATGATCGACTCGATCGCGCCCTGCCCGACGTTCTTGACGGCCAGCAGGCCGAACCGGATCGCGTCGCCCTCGACGGTGAAGTCGAGGTGGCTGCGGTGCACGTCCGGCGGCCGGACCTCGATCCCCAGCCGGCGGCACTCGGCAACGGCGGCGGCGACCTTGTCGGTGTTGTCTCGGAACGCCGTCAGCACGCTCGCCATGTACTCGACGGTGTAGTTGGCCTTGAGGTAGGCGGTCTGGTACGCGACGAGCCCGTACGTCGTCGCGTGGGCCTTGTTGAAGCCGTACCGCGCGAACGGCTGGAAGGCGGCGAAGACGGCGTCGATGACGTCGCGCTTCACGCCGCGCTCGGCCGCCTGCGGCACGAACTTCGCCATCATCTCCTGGAGGACCTTGTCCTTCTTCTTGCGGATGGCGTAGCCCAGCGTGTCCGCCTCGGGCCCCGTGAAGCCGGCGAGCGCCTTCGCGGCGGCCATGATGTCTTCCTGGTAGACGAAGATCCCATACGTCTTGGAGAGGTACGGCTCGAGCAGCGGGTGGAGGTAGCTGATCGGCTCCTCGCCGTGCTTGCGCCGGATATAGGCCGGGATGTTGTCCATGGGGCCGGGGCGATACAGCGCCACCATCGCCGCGATGTCGTGGATCGAGGTGGGGCGCAGCTCGCGGATGTAGCGGCGCATGCCCGCGGACTCCAGCTGGAACACGCCGGTCGTCTCGCCCGACGCGAGCAGCTCGAACGTCTTCGGGTCGTCGAGCGGGATCTGCTCGAGGTTGATGCGGATCCCGCGCGTCGCCTCGATGGTGTCGACCGCGCTGCGCAGGATCGTCAGGTTCGAGAGCCCCAGGAAGTCGAACTTCAGCAGTCCCAGCGCGTCGACGCCGTGCATCTCGTACTGCGTGACGAGCGCCTCGGAGTTCGTCGCCTTCTGCAGCGGCATGATCTCCGTCAGCGGCTCGCGGCTGATGACGACGCCGGCGGCGTGCGTGGAGGCGTTGCGCGAGACGCCCTCGACCTGCTTCGCGAGCTCGACCAGCTTGTGGACCTGCGGGTCACCGTCGTACATCGAGCGCAGCTCGGGCGACTGCTCGATCGCCTCCTCGAGCTTGATCCCGAGCTGGTTGGGTACCGCCTTCGCGATGCGGTCGACCTCGCCGTACGACATGCCGAGCACCCGACCCACGTCACGCAGGGCCGCCCGCGCGAGCATCGTGCCGAAGGTGATGATCTGGGCCACGTGGTCCGCGCCGTACTTGTGGGTGACGTAGTTGATGACCTCGTCCCGGCGCGCGTCCTCGAAGTCGATGTCGATGTCCGGCATCGTCACCCGGTCCGGGTTCAGGAACCGCTCGAACGGCAGGTCGTACTGGATGGGATCGACCGGCGTGATGCCGAGCGTGTGCGTGACGATCGACCCGGGGGCGCTGCCTCGGCACGTGATCGCGATGCCCTGCTCGCGCGCGAACCGCGTGAAGTCCGCGACGATGAGGAAGTACGCCGCGTAGCCCATCCGGCAGATGATGTCGAGCTCGTAGTCCAGCCGGTCGCGGATCTCCTGCGTGACCACCGGGTAGCGCTCGCGCAGCCCGCGATCGCATTCCGCGCGCAGCCACGACTCGACCGTGTGCCCCTGCGGCACGGGGAAGTGCGGCAGGCGCAGCTGGCCGAACTGCATCTTCAGGTCGACCATCTCGGCAACGCGGCGCGTGTTCCGCAGCGCCTCGGGCACGTCGCGGAAGAGCGCCTCCATCTCCGCCGCGCTCTTCAGGTAGAACTCCTCGCTCTCGAAGCGCATCCGGTTGGGGGTGTCCAGGTTCGAGCCGGTGCCGATGCAGAGCAGGACGTCGTGCGCCTCGGCCTGGGCACGGCGCACGTAGTGCAGGTCGTTGGACGCGACGAGCGACAGGCCCACCTCCGGGGCCAGCCGGAGCAGCTGCTCGTTCAGGCGGCGCTGGAGCGGGATGCCGTGGTCCTGCAGCTCCAGGTAGAAGTTCTCCGGCCCGAGGATCTCCTTGTACATCCCGGCGAGGCGCCGGGCACCCTCCCAGTCGTCGACCTCGAGGGCCTTCGGGATCTCGCCGCCCAGGCACGCCGACATGCCGATCAGTCCCTCGGCGTGCTTCGCGAGGTGCTCGTGGTCGATGCGCGGCTTGTAGTAGTAGCCGTCGAGATGCGCGTCGGTGACCAGGCGGCACAGGTTCTGGTAGCCCGTCCAGTCCTTCGCCAGCAGCACCAGGTGGTACGGCTGCGCGTCCGCCTTGCCCTCGCGGTCCGTCATGGAGCGCCGTGCGACGTAGGTCTCGATCCCGATGATCGGCTTGATGCCGCGCTGAGTGGCCGCCTGGTAGAAGGCGACGGCACCGTAGAGGGCGCCGTGGTCGGTGATCGCGAGCGAATCGAAGCCCAGGGCGGAGGCTTCGGCGGTGAGGTCGTCGATGCGGCCCAGGCCGTCCAGCAGGCTGAACTCCGTGTGGACGTGGAGGTGGGTGAAGTCGTTGGGGGCGATGGTCACCGGTCCATGGTAGCCGGGGCGGGTGCCCCCGGATCGGGCGCCAGGTCCGCCAGCAGGCGGAAGATCGGGACCGCCGTCGCGAGGGCGGAGGCGAGCATGTCGGGGAGCGACGGCGACAGGACGTCCTCATCGGACAACCGGCGTCCGAACGTCAGGTCCCGGAGGCGCAGCAGCTCGGCGTCGGGGTGATCGGGCGCGAAGCCGGCCGGGACGCGGGCGAACCGGTCGCCGTCGAGGCTCCCGAACTCGCGCACGAACGCCGGGCTCCCGGTCGCGGCGTGCACGCGCTGTGGATCGTCGGCGACGAGGCGGCGCCACGCCCGGAGCACGGCCGCCTCCGGGTGCCACATCCCGCCGCCGATGTAGATGTCGCCCGGCGCGAGGTGGAAGTATCCGGCCCCGCCGTGACGCCCGAGGGCACGGTGCGCCTCCGTGGGCGTCGCGGGTGCCGGCCCCCTGCCCTCTCCGGCCCACGGGAAGCTCGCGCTCGCGTACGGCTTGTAGGGCGACTTGTCCCTGCTGAACCGGACGTCACGGTAGATGCGGAACGGCGAGCGCGCCGGATCGGAGAGGAGCGGCACTCCGCCCGCCCGGAATCGGTCCGCCAGCGTCGCGCACAGCGCCTCCAGCGGCGCCTTCACCAGCCGCTCGTACTCGGCCCTGCGTGGCTGGAACCACGCGCGGTCGTTGTTCGCCGCGAGTTCCGCCAGGAAGCCGATCGCCTCCCGGCTGAACCCCTCGAACGGTGCCCGATCCATCCCGGCGTTCGGCATCCCGATCCCCCGCTGCTGGCGTCGGGGCCATGGTGCCCCTCGGCGCGACTGCGCGCGCGGGGATCGCACCGGTCGCAGGCAGCTTGACACCCGGCACGCCTCTCGACACGATCCGCGAGGGGACGCGGACAGGGCCGGCGTCCCCGGCCGCAAGGGGGATCCGATGCAGAGTGCGCAGCCGCCAGTCCTGGTGCCCACCCACGTCGACGAGGGCCGCGCGCCGGGCCTCGTCTACCGGATCGAGGGCGAGCTGGTGCCCGTCCTCCACCTCCGCCTCGACGGCAGCCGGCCCGTCTTCTTCGAGCACCACGTGGTGCTGTGGAAGGACCCGGCGCTCGCCATCGGCATGCACCCCATGCACGGGGCATTCAAGCGGGTCGTGGCGGGCATGCCGATCTTCATGACCGAGACGCAGAGTCCGGGCGAGATCGCCTTCTCGCGCGACGACCCGGGCCACGTGCTCTCGCTGCACCTGTCGCCCGGGCAGGCCATCGTGGTCCGGGAGCATCAGCTCCTGGCGGCAAGCGGCGGCATCGAATATTCGTACACGCGCGTGCGCGGCGTCGGCAACATGCTGTTCGGCGGGACCGGGTTCTTCATGGACCGCTTCCAGGCCGGGGCGGAGGAAGGCGTCGTGTGGCTCCACGGCTACGGCAACGTCTTCGAGAAGAGCCTCGCGCCGGGCGAGGCGATCGACGTGGAGGCCGGCGGCTGGGTCTACCGGGACGAGGCGGTCTCGATGGAGCCGGCGGTGTACGGGCTCCGCACCGGGATCCTCGGCGGCTCGGGGCAGCTCGTCTTCAACCGTTTCACCGGTCCCGGGCGGGTCGCGATCCAGTCCGCGTACGTGCACCTCCCCACCGAGAACTGACGACGGACCGGCCCCGATGCCCCGGTCCCGATGCCCGGGAACGGCCGTCGGGCCGTTCGTACCCTCCAGGGGAAGCGGAATCGCATTGCCCGGCGCCCATCGGATGGCTAGCATGACGCTCGGAGAGGAACCGCCATCGGCCTCCGGTCGATCGGTTTCAGGGGAACACGGGTGCGGATGAGGGTCCGTGCCCCGAGGAGGGAAGATGCCCAGACGCTCCCTGAGCCTGAGCCTGCTCACCGCGCTCACGCTCGTGGCTTCGGCGTGCTCCAGCGGCGCCACCACCGCGCCATCGGCTGCGGCACCGTCCGCGGCTGCGCCGTCGGCGGCCGCCCCATCGGCGGCAGCGCCGTCCGCGGCTGCGCCGTCGGCGGCCGCATCCGCTGCGGCGCCCGGGGCCAGCTCGCTCAAGATCGGCGTCGTCACCGATGTCGGCCGCGTCGACGACAAGAACTTCAACCAGTACTCGTACCAGGGCGCTGTTGAAGGCGCCAAGGCCATCGGTGCGGCCGCCCCCCAGTACGTCGTGCCGGCCGGCGCGTCCGACTACGCGACCGACATCCAGGGGTTCGTCAACCAGAACTACAACGTCATCGTGACGGTCGGATTCAACCTCGGCGACGCGACGATCAAGGCCGCCAAGGCGAACCCGAACATCTGGTTCATCGCCGTGGACGTGGCGCCGTGCGTCGATCCGCAGGGCAACCCTGACCCGACGTTCGCCTGCAAGGGCGACGCCGCGACGCTCCTGCCGCACCTCATCGGCATCCAGTTCGAGGAGGACCAGGCCGGCTACCTCGCCGGCATCGTCGC
>JAJYGO010000225.1 GCA_021785115.1 Chloroflexota bacterium
GATCTCTCGAACCGGCGGAACACTGCCACTGCGTTCTGGCCACCGAACCCGAACCCGTTGACGATCGCCGTGTCCACGCGCTGGTGGCGAGCCTCCAGCGGGACGTAATCCAGGTCGCAGTCGGGATCGGGGTGCTCCAGGTTCGCCGTCGGCGGGATGATCCCCTCGGTGATCGAGGAGACCGCGACGAGCGCGCTCGCCACCCCGGCGGCCCCGAGCAGGTGGCCGATCATCGACTTGGGCGACGTGATGGGGACGCGGCGCGCGTGCTCGCCGAAGGTGGTCTTGATCGCGCGGGTCTCCGTCACGTCGTTGAGCGGGGTCGACGTGCCGTGGGCCACGATCAGGTCCACGTCCTCCGGCCCGATCCCCGCGCTGCGGAGTGCCAGGGTCATGGCACGTGCCGCACCGCGGCCCGTCGGCTCGGGGGCACTGACGTGGAAGGCGTCGGCGGTGAGCGCCGCCCCGAGCACCTCGGCCCGGATGCGTGCACCCCGGTCCATGGCGTGCGCCGCCGACTCGAGCACCATCACGCCCGCCCCCTCGCCGAAGAGGAAGCCGTCGCGGTCGCGATCGAACGGTCGCGAGGCGTGCAGCGGATCGTCGTTCCGCTTCGAGAGCGCGCCCATGTTGCCCAGGGCCGCGAACGCGATGGGGAGCAGCGGGGCCTCGCTGCCGCCCACCAGCACCACGTCGCAGTCGCCGTCCTGGATCATCCGCAGGCCGTCCAGGTAGGCGATCACGGAGCTCGCGCACGCGGCCACCTGGGTGACCACGGGACCGGTGATGCCGTACCGCATGGAGGCCATGCAGGCGGCCATCGATCCCGAGAGCGCGGGGATGGCGAACGGGCTCACCTGGCCCGGGCCCTTCTGCTCGAGCGTGTGGGTGCCGTCCACCACCTGCTCCAGCCCGCCGCCGCCGGTGTTGATCGCCACGCCGACCCGGTCGCGCCGTTCCGCGGACCACGTCGAGAAGTCCAGCCCGGCGTCGGTCACCGCCTCCTGCGCCGCGGCCATCGCGAACTGGATGAAGCGGCTCATGCGGCGGGCCATCTTGCGGTCCATGGCGACGGTCGGGTCGAACCCCTTGACCTCGGCCGCGATGCGGACGTCGTAGCCGGTCGCATCGAACGACGTGATGGGGCCGCCGCCGTTCACGCCGGCGAGCAGGTTGTGCCAGTAGGTCGGGTAGTCGTTTCCGATCGGGGTCACCGCGCCGAGACCCGTGATCACGGCACGACGGGCGGGGTCGGAGCTGGGCGGCACGGGCAGGATCCTCCTCCGGGCTCAGGTCGGGTCGATTGTAGTCGCGTGCATGCGGCGTTCCGCGGCCCGCGCCTGCGGCATGGCGCGCCAGCCCCGGGGCAGCCGATGACCCCAGAAGCCCATGCCGCGCCGCAGCCACCCGGCCACGGCGGCGTGGCCCGGGCCCCACGGGATCCGATACTCCTCCCGCAGGCGCTCCGGCAGCAGGTCGAGCGCCGGCCACAGCAGCCAGTCGTACAGGCGGGTTGGGAGCGGGCCCACGGGCGGATGCAGGATCGTGGGGATCAGCGCCCGTGCGGTGGGGGTGACCCGGATCGGCCCGTCCGGGGCCAGCATGGAGCGCCAGTACGTGTCGAACTCGTCGACGTCGGCCGGGAGGAGGCCGTCCGGGATCCCGAAGCCGCGCCCGACGGGCAGCGTCTCGCGGTAGAAGGCGGCTCGCCGCCCGCCCGAGAGCGGCTCGTACCAGGCGTCGTAGGTGGCCATGGTGGATTCGATCAGGGTGGCGTGGACCCAGAGCGACAGCTCGGGATCCCGTGCCCGGTACGACTCGGTCCCGGTGATGCGCCGTGCCTCGGGATCGGCCACCGGCCCCGCCACGCTCCGGTGGAGCTCGTTGAGCCGGCGGATCTCGACGGTCGCCGCGCGGGCGCTGCCGAAGACGATGCGCAGGTAGCTGCGCAGCGTCCCCTCGAGCCTCCCCCACGGGTCACGGCGGAAGTCGCTGTGCTGGTCCACGCCCTCGGCCACGAGCGGGTGGGCGAGCTGGAGCAGCAGGGCCCGGGGACCGGCCCCCAGCAGCAGGAACGCCTCGCGGTTGAGGCGCCACGCCTCGCTGCCCGGCCCGTACACGCCGCGCACCTCGTCGCCGATCGTCATGCCGACGTCACCCTCGCGCCCGTCACCTTGCTGGCACCACACCCGCCCTGTTGCCCTCGTCGCACGACGACCCCCTCGGAGAAGCCCGGGAGACGGGTGACGCGTGGGTGGTCCCGCCCGGGGCGCAAGCCGGAAAGGGCGGGCCACCCCACGGCAGGACCCGTCCGCTCAGGCTTCGTAGTGCTTGAAGATCACGGCGCCGTTGTGCCCGCCCAGGCCGACGTTGTCGGACAGCGCGTACCGGATGCGCCGCGGCCGGGCCACCGCCGAGACATCCAGGTTGATCTCCGGATCTGGATCGCGGTAGTTGATCGTGGGCGGCACCACCTGGTGGTACACGCTGAGCACGGTCGCCAGCCCCTCGAACGAGCCGGCCGCGCCCATCATGTGCCCCGTCATCGACTTGGTCGCGCTGATCGCGATCTCGGTGGCGTGGTCGCCGAAGATCCGGTGGATGGCCTGCGCCTCGGCCAGGTCGCCGAGCTGGGTGGACGTCCCGTGCGGGTTGATCATGTCGACCTCTTCGGCCGGCACGCCGCGACGGTCGAGCGCCACCTGCATCGCGCGCGCCACGCCGTCGCCGCCCTCGATCGGCTGGATCAGGTCCCAGGCGTCGTTGGTCGAGCCGTAGCCGACCACCTCGGCGTAGATCCGCGCCCCGCGGGCCTTCGCCAATTCCAGGTCCTCCAGCACGAGCGCCGCGGCGCCCTCTCCGAGGATGAAGCCGTTGCGGGTCAGGTCGAAGGGCCGTGAGACCGTCTGGATCGGCTCGCCGGGCCGGGGGGTGCCGATCCCGCGCATGCTGCCGAAGCCCACCCAGACCATCTCGTAGATGGGCGACTCGGTGGATCCGGCGATCACCGCGGTGCAGTCGCCCCGGCGGATCGCCTCGGCGGCCTCGCCGATGGAGTGCGTGCCGGTCGAGCACGCGGTCACGACCGCCATGTTGTGCCCGCGGATCCCGGTCTCGATGGCGATCTGGCCGGAGGCCGTGTCGACGAGCATGTTGGCGATGAAGAACGGGCTGACCAGGCGGGCGCCCTTGGTGTCCCAGATCTGCTTGTTGTCCATCATCAGCTTCGGCTCGCCCGCGCCCGAGGCGAAGATGATCCCGATATCGTCGCGGTTGTCGGGCGTGACCTCGATGCCCGAGTCGGCCAGGGCCTGCTTGGCGGCGGCGACCCCGAACTGGACGTTGAGCCCGGTCCGGCGGGCGGCCTTGAAGTCCATCCACTCGCGCGCGTCGAAGTCCTTGACCTCGCCCGCCACGTTCGATTCGTAGCCCGACGCGTCGAAGCGGGTGATCGGCCCGAGCCCGCTGCACCCCGCCACCAGGTTGTTCCAGATGGTGTCGACGTCGTTTCCGACGGGGGAGACGGATCCGAGGCCGGTTACCACGACGCGGCGGTTGTAGTCAGGCTGACGCATGGTGCAGGGCTCTCCTAGCAGTGACGTGGGCGATCCGCAGCGGGTTGACCATTCGGCGGGTCTGCTGGTCGGCGGCCTACCCGCCGCCGGGCGCGATGCCCGGGAGGGCGAGCCTCCCCGGGGCGTCGGGGTCATCCAGGGCGATCGCCGCGGCCTCGGGGGCGATCCGCTTGACGAGGCCGGTCAGGACGCGGCCCGGACCCACCTCCACGAACGTGGTGACGCCCGCGTCGTGCATCGCGCGCACCGCCGTCACCCAGTCGACGCCGGCGGTGAGGTGCTCGACGAGTTCTGCCCTGCAGGCATCCCCGCGCTCCAGCAGGTGCGCGTCCGCGTTGGCGAGGAGGGGCGCAGCCGGGTCGTGGAACGGGACGTCGGCCAGGACGGTGCGCATCCCCGACGCCGCCTGGGCCATCAGCGGGGAGTGGGCCGCCACGCTCACCGGGAGGAGCACCGCGCGCCGCGCACCCAGCCCCTTCGCCGCGGCGATGGCCGCCTCCACGGCGGCGCGCTCGCCGGAGACCACCACCTGGCCGGGAGAGTTCCGGTTCGCGATGGTGAAGGTACCCGCGGCGCTGCCGGCGGCCTCGAGCTCCGCGAGCCGCGCGTCGTCAAGGCCGATCACGGCGGCCATGGCGCCGTCGCGCCCCTGGCCGGACGCCTGCATGCGCCGCCCGCGCTCGCGGACGAGGCGCACGCCGTCCGCCACACCGAGGACGCCGGCCGCGACCATCGCGCTGTACTGGCCCATGGAATGCCCGGCGTAGAAGGCGGGCCGCAGGGCAGGTTCGCCGGCTGCCGCGAGGCGTTCCTCGAGCGCCCGCAGGTAGGCGATGGAGGTGGCGAGCAGCGCGGGCTGCGCGTTCGCGGTCAGGTCCAGCTTGGCCGGGTCACCGTCCCAGGCCAGCGCCGAGAGCGGTTCTCCCAGGGCCGCGTCCGCCTCGGCGAAGACGGCGGCGGCGGCGGGTGAGATCTCCGCAAGCGATCGCCCCATCCCGACGTACTGGGAGCCCTGGCCCGGAAAGACGAACGCGGTGGTGCCCATGCCCCTCCCTCTGGTACACGTCCGGCGCGAGGCGGACACGCCACGCCGCGGGCACGTGCGGCGTTACGGTACCAGTCCCTGGTGCCCACGGGCCGAAATCGTGTGCGTACCTGCACAGATGGGGCCGGCCGGGTATGCTGGGGCCGATGGACCGCCCGCATCCCTTGACCCCGGCGGGCCCCGACGTGCTGATGAGCCGGGTGGTGGAGGCGGCCGGGGCGGAGCTGCAGAACCCGCGCCAGCTCTCCGACCGGATCGCCATGGGCCGCGCCCTCTGGCGCGAGCTGGTGATCGGATTCGCCGGCCAGCTCACGGAGCTCCGCCTCGGGTTCACGCAGCTCGCCGCCCTCTACGCCGTGGCCGGTGCCGTCACGGTCACCATCGGCGACCTCGCCGACTACCTGGGACGCTCGCCCTCCGCCACCAGCCGGATCGTCAGCGGGCTGGAGCGGCGCGGCCTGCTGGTCCGTCACGAGGAGCTGGCCGATCGCCGCGAGCGGACCCTGGCGCTGACCGAGACGGGCGCCGCGCTGCTGGGCCAGGTCGACCGGGCCCGCGCCGAGCAGTTCCTCGCGGTCGTGCGGCCGCTCCCGGCCGCCGAGCGCGCGCTCGTGGCGATGGGCGTGGCGGCGCTCGCGGAGCGGGCGATCACCCGGCGCGGCAAGTTGATCAAGGCCGGCCCGGAGACCTGATCGGCGGGACCCGACCAGGGACGGGCGGGACGACCGGCCGTCGGACCTGACTCGCGACGGCCGGACACCCGGCCGTCGGGGACCACGTCGAAGCGGGCTGAGCGTGGCCGCGCACGGCCGTCGCGTTGACCGGGGGGGTCGCGCCCCCGGGAGCCTCATGGCACTTCCCCCGTGATGGGTGGGTCGCTAGCTTCTCGACATGGTCGGCGCGGTGGCGCGCGGCCGGCGGCCCTCGTCCGGACCGTTTTCCGCCATCCGGGCAGTGGTGCTCGGGGGGTTCGAAGTGACGGTGGCCGGTCGCGCCGTGACGCGCGCCGCATGGCAGCGCATGTCGGCGGAGCGGCTCGTCAAGCTGCTCCTGGTGACGCCCGGGCACCGCGTCGCGCGCGAGGCCGTCGCCGAGACCCTCTGGCCGGACGCGCCGCCGCAGACGAGCCGCGCAAACCTGCGCAAGGCGATCTTCTTCGCCCGCAACGCGCTCGGGGACGCGCTGGCGGTGGATGCGCGGTCGGTCGGCTTCGATCCCGGTCGTCTCGACCTCGACCTCGACCGTCTCCGGGAGGCGTTCGAGACGCTGTCGCACACCGCTGGCGATCGGTCGGGGGCTGGCTGGTCCGACAACCTGGACACGGCGATGGAGATCGCGCTCGAGCTCGGCTCGCGCGATCTTCTGCCCGACGATCCCTACGAGGACTGGCTGGTCGGCCCGCGCGACCGGCTCCGCAGTCGCTGGCAGACCGTCGCCCTCGAGGCGGCACGAGCCGCGCAGCGGTCGGGGCGGAGCGCCGAGGCGCACGAGCTCGTGGATCGCCTGCTGGACCTCGATCCGACCGACGAGGCGGCGCACCGGCTGGCGATCGAGCTCTACGCCTCGGAGGGCAGGCACCACGCGGCGCGGCGCCAGCTCGAGCTGTGCCGGGCGGCGCTGCGCGAGCACCTGGACGCCGATCCTTCCCCGGAGACCGAGGCGGCCCTCCGCTCGGCAGTGGAGCAATCGGCACGCGAGATGGTCGCGTCACCCGTCTCCCGGCTGGTGGCCCGGCAGGACGAGCTTCGGCAGATCGAGGCGCTGCTGGACCGGGTCGCGGCCGGCCGGTTCGCGGCCGCGCTCCTGCGCGGCCCGGCGGGGATCGGGAAGTCCCGCCTGCTGCGGGAGGTCGCCTCGTACGGACGCACGGCGGGATGGACGGTGATCGAGTGGCAGGCGGTGGAGGCTGCACGGACCCTGGCATACGGACCGTTCCGGATCGGCCTCGCCGCCGTGATGACCCCGGAGGACGCGGCGCTGCTCGGCGAGCCGGCCTCAAGTGGGGTGGCCGCGGTGGTCCCCTCGTTCCGGCACGCGCCGCGGCTCGAGTTCGCCGGGCGGGAAGCGCTCTCCGAGGCACTCGTCAGCGCCGTCGAGCGTCTCGCCCTGCGCCGGCCCGTGGTGCTCGCGTTCGACGATCTGCCGTGGCTGGATCCGCCCTCGATCGAGGCCCTCGGCATCGTCGTGTCGGGGCTCCCGCACGTGCCGATCCTGCTGGCGGCCACGTTCCGCGACGACGAGCCGGCCGGCGCGGAAACCGCGGCCCTGCTCGACCAGGTCCGTCGTGCCGGGGGGCTCGAGCTTGCGCTGGGGCCCCTCGCACTCCGAGACGTCGAGCCGCTCATCCTCGGGAACCTGGGCGGCGAGTCCGTGGAGCCGCGCCTGGCGCGGCTCGCCCACGAGCGGAGCGGAGGGAATCCGCTGTTCTGTCTCGAGCTGTTGCGCGCCGGGCGAGAGCGCGGGCGGATCCGGGTCGATGGCGGGCGCTGGACGCTGGCCTCGGCCACGGTGCCCGAGGAGGTGCCCGACAGCGTCCGGCGGCTGGTGGCGGTCCGCACGGCCGCGCTCGGCGGGCCGGCCCGGGAGCTGCTCGATGCCGTCGCCGAACTCGGCGGGGACGTGTCGTACGCGACGCTGGCGGCGACGCTGCCGGACGTACCGGGAGGCGTGATGGCGGCGCTCGATGCCGCGATCGACTCGGGCCTCCTGGCGGAGCGCGGCGCGGGCTACGCGTTCGCGCACCCGCTGTACCGCCTCGCCGTGCAGGGCACGATCCGCCCGAACCGCCGTGGCGCCCTGCACCTGGCGGCTGCGCTCGCACTGGCCGGCACGGGCGCGGCGGCCTCCCCGGAAGAGCTGCAGGAGGCGGCGGCCCTGTCAACGGATCCCGCGCGCGTCGCTGCCCACGCGCTCGTGGCACAGGCGCTCGGGGTGACGGAGGCGACGCGCATCGCCGTGGCGTTCGGGCTGGAGGGCGGGGAGCGCGAGGCGCGGCTGTTCGACCTCGCCGCGGCCGAGGACCTGCTCGCGCGGGCCCTGGCGGCGTGGCGGCGCCTGCCGCACGACGTCGCGGTCCGGTTCGGTGCCAGCGCGGCTCTGGCACGGCTGGGCACCCTGCGGCTGAACGCCGGCGACGAGGCAGGCGGCACGGCGGCGTGCCGGGAGGCGGTCACCGCTGCCCGGACCCCGGAGGAACTCGCCGCGGCCTGTGTCACGCTGCGATACGTGCCGTACCGGCACGGGCATTTCGAGACGGCGCTCTCCATCCTCCAGGAGGGGCTGGCGAGCCTGCCGCCCGACGCGGCCGCGCCACGCGCGCGCCTGCGGACGGAGATGGGCTGGGTGCTGGTCCGCCTGCGCAGGGTGGCCGAGGCGATCGATGCCCTCGAGGATGCCGCCCGTACCCTCGAGATGCTGGGCGATCGGCAGGGGGCCATGGCCTCACTGGACGCGCTGGGAGTCGCGCTCCGGATCTCGAACCGGCTGGACGAGTCGATCCGACGGCTGGAACGGTCTCTGGCGCTCGCGCTCGACCTGGGGGACGCGCGCGGTGAGCTGTACGCCCGCACCCACCTCGCGTCGAGCCTCACCCGGGCCGGCCTCCCGGCCCGCGCGCGGCCGCATGTCACACGTGCGCTGGAACTGGCGAGGCTGATGGGCGACCGGTACCTCGAATCCGTCGTCTCCTGGAAGGCCGCGGAGATGGAGGACGCGCTGGGCGACCGCGCATCGGCGGTGGAGCTGCGCCGCCGCGAGCTCGAGCTGCTGGGCACGGTCGGTGGCAACCCGCATAACGAGGCGCTGGCGCACGCGCACCTCGCGGTGATGCTCGGTCGATCGGCGCATCCGGCCGCCGGTGACGGGGAGGCCGCTGCCGCGCGCGAAGAGGCGGCTGCCGCGCGCGAGGCCGCCCGTCGCTCGGAGGAGACCGGCTACGCCGAGCGGATCGAGCGGGTCCTGGCAACCGGCGAGTGGGGCGACGCAGGGGGCTGAGGCAGGGGGCGAGGCAGGGGACTGAGGCGGACGCGGCGGTTGCACGTCAGGGCGCGTTCGCGGAACGCTGGGGGAACGCCGGCCGCGGACACTGGCGGCGTGACTGGTCCCGGGTATCGGTCCTACGTGGTACGGGTCTGGGAGCTCCGGAAGGTCGGGCGGCGGGAGGTCCGCGTGGTCGTGGAGGAGATCCAGTCCGGACGACTGCTGGAACTGCGCGGCGCCACGGGCGAGGCACTGGTGGCCGCCGTGGACGCCGCCGTGTCCGCGGCCCCACAGCCGGCGGCGGCAGGTGCGCGACTGGAGGTCCCCGGGACGGTGAATGACGTGGGCGCCCCGGCCGGGTCGAACGGGCCGGCGGAAGGGGCCGGAGGCAGAGGGAGCGATGCGATGATCCTGGTGGTGGGTGCCACCGGCCTGCTCGGCGGCGAGATCTGCCGGCAGCTGGCGGGCAGGGGTGAACCGGTTCGGGCGCTCGTCCGCCCCACGACCGACGCCGCGAAGGTGGAGGCGCTCAGGACGCTCGGCGTCGAGACGCTCGTGGGCGACCTGCGCGATCCCGCCTCGCTGTCGGTGGCGTGCCGCGGCGCGCGGGCGGTGATCACGACCGTCTCGGCCATGCCGTTCTCGTACGTCCCCGGCGAGAACGACATCAAGGGCGTCGACACGGACGGGCAGGCGAGCCTGGTCGAGGCTGCGCGGTCGGCTGGCGTGTCGAAGTTCGTGTACACGTCCTTCTCCGCCAACATCGACGACCCGTTTCCGCTGCGGAACGCCAAGCGGGCCACCGAGGCGACGCTGCGGGCGAGCGGGCTGGACTATACGATCCTGCGGCCGAGCTGCTTCATGGAAGTCTGGCTCACCCCGGCGGTCGGCTTCGACCCGGCGAACGCGACCGCGACCATCTACGGGACCGGAGAGGCGGGGATCAGCTACGTCGCCGTGCGGGACGTGGCGGACTTCGCGGTGCACAGCCTGGACGCGCCGGGTGCAGGCAACGCGACGCTGGAGATCGGGGGTCCCGAGCCGATCTCGCAGCTGGATGCCGTCCGCATCTTCGAGCGGGCAGCGGGCCGGCGGTTCGAGGTGACCCACGTGCCGATGGAGGCCCTGGAGGCACAGCACGCCGCCGCCACCGACCCGATGCAGCAGTCCTTCGCCGGGCTCATGCAGTGCGTCGCCCGTGGTGACCCGATCGACGTGACCAGGGTCCTGGCCGTGATTCCCGTGCGCCTGACCAGCGTGGTCGAGTATGCCGATCGGGTGACCGGTCGCGTGGCCGCGCACGCCTGACGTACATCCCAGGGGGGCGGGGGCCGGGCTCGGCGGGGGCCCGGCCCCCCGGTGTTCCGTGCGGCGCAGGCCTCCGCCACAGGGCGCCGGCTCCGTGCGGCCGTCAGGGCAGGAGTGCCCCCCACCCACTGGCCCGGACGATCTCGATGCGGATCAGCGGTCGCGTCTCCAGGGCCTGCTGCGCATACTGCGGGTAGCGGGCACGAAGCGCCGTCACGGCGTCTGCATGCTCGGACGCCGTGGGGCCGCCCGGCTCCATCAACCGTGCGTCGCCCTCCAGGCGGAGCCAGGCCAGGCGCGACCAGTCCTCCTCCCACCGATCGGCAAGCAGCGCCACCCGGGGCCGCTGGAGGACATCCCGCACCCGAGCGAGACGCAGTGGATCGTCGACGCGCTTCGGCTTCTCGTCGAGCGGCGTCCAGAGCACGTCGGTCTGCGGCGGGGCGAGCGCGAAGCAGACGGGCACCGGGCGCAGAGCCCCGGAGGGCGCGACCGTGACCAGCACCAGGCGCCGCATCTCCACCAGGAAGGCGCGCTGCGTCACGTCCAGGACGGATCCGGTCATCGGGCCATCATGACGGCGTCGAGTGCGGCGCGCCACCGCTGGCGCCGATAACGGGCACGCGGGTCATCCCCGGCGTCCCCTGCACGCCGAAGGGGCGTGCTCCGGTCGGCCGCGCCACGGGGCCTGGGCG
>JAJYGO010000236.1:0-7489 GCA_021785115.1 Chloroflexota bacterium
TCATTCGCCCATGCGCATCGCTGACTTCGGGGTCGAGATCTGGATGAACCGGTGGGAGACCCGCTGCCGGTACAACCTCGCCGAGACCTGCGTGGACTCGGTCACCGTGGCCGAGCTGCTGGCCCTCGCCGGCCTGGACCCGGCGGGCCTGGCGGCGGAGCTCTCCCCGATGCGGCTGGACTACGGCGCCATCGAGGGCAGCGGGCGCCTGCGCGCCGCCATCGCGGCCCTCTACGGGACCGTGACGCCCGACCGGGTGCTGGTCGCCCACGGCGCCATCGGCGCCAACCACCTCGTGTACGAGGCGCTGGTCGAGCCGGGCGACGTGGTCGTGAGCGTCGTGCCGACGTACCAGCAGCACGTGGCGGTGCCCGAGAGCCTGGGGGCCGAGGTCCGGCAGGTCCGCCTGCGGGAGGCCGAGGGGTGGCGCCTGGACCTCGACGAGCTGGCCGACGCCGCCCGGGGCGCGAAGCTCATCTCGATCACGAACCCCAACAACCCGACCGGCGCGCTGCTCGACCCCGACGCGCTCGCCCGGGTTGCCGCCATCGCGGGCGGGCAGGGGGCGTGGATCCTCGCCGACGAGGTGTACCGCGGGCTCGACCAGGACGGCCCGGGCACCAGCCAGAGCTTCGCCGACCTCTACCCGCGGACGATCGCGGTGGGCAGCATGTCCAAGGCGTTCTCGCTGGCCGGGCTGCGCCTGGGCTGGATCGTCGCCCCGCCGGAGGTGCTCGCCGCGATCAGCCGCCACCGCGACTACTCCGTGATCAGCGTGGGCATGGTGGACGACCTGCTGGCCGCCCTGGCGCTGGAGCACGCGGGCGGAATGCTGCGGCGCAACCGCGCGATCGTCCGCGCAAACCTTGCGACCCTGGACGGCTGGGTGGCCGAGGAGCCGCGCATCTCCTACGTCAAGCCCGCCGCCGGCACGACCGCGCTGCTGCGCTTCGACGCGCCGATGTCGTCGGAGCAGTTCTGCACCCGCCTCGTGGAGGCCGAGGGCGTGCTGCTCGTGCCGGGCAGCGCGTTCGAGGTCGAGGGCTCGGTGCGGATCGGCTACGCCAACGACCCGGCCGTGCTCACGGCGGGCCTCGAGCGCACTTCGGCGTTCCTGTCTACGCTGCGCTCCTGAGCGGCCGCCTCCGGGCGAAGCGGGAGTGAGCGATGGGCGAGTTCGACGTGGTCAGCGCGCCGGGGATCGAGGCGCGCGTGTACGAGGCGGGCGAGGCGCCCGACGGCGCGGGAGTCCTCGTCCTCCACCCGTGGTGGGGCCTCAACGCCGACGTCCTCGCCTTCGCCGACCGGCTCGCCGCCACCGGCTACGCGGTGGCCGCGCCCGACCTGTACCACGGCGACGTGGTGGACACGGTGGAGGCCGCCGACGAGCGGGTGGGCCGGCTCGACGGCGCGCAGGGCGCGGCGATCGTGGAGGCGGCGCTGGCCGACCTCGCGGCGAGGCTGGGGCCGGGGGCTCGGGTCGCCGTCCTCGGGTTCTCCCTGGGCGCGTCGTTCGCCGTCGCGGCCTCGCACCCATCGGTCCGCGCCGTCGTCCTCTACTACGGGACCGGCGACCCCGACGAGGCGAGCGGCACGGCGCCGGTGCTGGGCCACTTCGCGGAGGCCGACCCCTACGAGGACGACGCGTGGGTGGCGCAGTTCGAGGAGGCCATCCGCTCGAAAGGCCGAGCCGTGGAGTTCCACCGCTACCCGGGCACCGGCCACTGGTTCGCCGAGCCCTCGCGCGACGCCTATCGCGCGGACGCGGCCGAGCTCGCCCTCGCGCGAACCCTGGAGTTCCTGGACCGGACGCTGCGCGCCTGACCGCCGGCCCTCGCGCCCGCCGCGGAACGTCGCGGGGCCGGCCCGGCGCTCCGGGCCTCAGGCGATCGCCACCGGGCGCTCGATGGCGGCGTCCATCCGCAGCCGGCGGTCCACCAGCACCCGGACCACGTACGTGATCTCCAGGCCCGCGCCGTCGAACGACGGGGCGCAGTCCGCGGGGATGGCCAGCGAGGCGTCGGCGCCCCCGCGGAGGGACCCGCTCGGCAGGGCCATCGAGGCGAGGATCCCCTCGACGCCGTTGGGGGCGTTCGTCCGGCGGTGCAGCTCGACCCGGACGTTGCCATCCGGCGCGGCGGGCCACACGGCCCGGACGCCGAGCTGCGTGCCCGGGCTCGCCGGCAGCGGCGTGGTGATCGACACCGTGGCGCCGCCGGGCGCCGCGTAGGTGTCGAGCATCGCCAGCCCGCCCTGCTCGCCGACGCCGGCGCGGATCAGGTCCGGGTGCTGGAGCACCGGGACCAGGCAGGCCACGAACGGGTCCTCGTGCAGGGCCACGTCCCAGCGCACGTCGATCGCCCAGGCCACGATCGCCTCGCCCAGGTGCGCGGACGGCGGTCCGAGTCGCGGTGCGGGCACCGTGAACGCCGTGTCGAAGGCCGTGCCGGCGGGAAGCACCGCCGGGATGGGCGGGTCGGTGAACGGGAGCTGCTCGAACAGCTGCCCGTCGGCCTCGACCCACTCCTCGGTGGTGGTCGTATTGGTGGCGGCGTTGCGGTGCGACTCGCTCCGGCGCTGCTCCACCAGCTTGAGGCCCACGAGGCGCAGCACGGCGCCGCGCGCCCGGATGTCCTCGGCCGGGGTGACCCGGACGCGGCCGCTGATCGCCTCGCCCACCCGCGCGGGGCCGCTGACCTCGACGCTCCCCTGCAGCGGCCCGCCGACGGGGCGGACCAGCTCCTCGGGCCGGACGAGGTGGAGCGGGTGGGACCCGCTGGGGCCGGCGAGGCGGTGGCGGTCGAGGGCGTCGAACGGCGACGGGCTGGACCCCTGGTGGCGCGTCCAGGCGGCGCCGGAGCCGAGTGGATTGAAGGAGAAGGACACGCTGGAGTCCCCCGCGAGTGGGCGCGAGCCGCGCCCGCCGATCATCGCACTCCGCCGGTGTGGGCGTGGTCGTCGGCGGGCGGCGTCAGCGACACTCGGCTGCCGTCGGGCCGTCCCCGCGTCGGGGTCCGCCCGGCACTCGCCGGCGCCCGGGCGCGTCGGCACCATGACCAGCGACCGCCGGGCGCGGCGGCCGGCGGCATGCGGAGGGCGGCGCGGTGACGGTTCCCGACGGGCTCGATCTGGTGGGGGCGACGGCCCGCTGGACCGCGGCGGCGCGGGCGCTGGAGCGGGAGCGCCCCGACGCCCTGCTCGACGACCCGTGGGCAGCCGCGCTCGCCGGGGAGGAGGGGATGGCCTGGCTGGCCGGCCAGGCCCCGGGCGCGACCCTGCCGATGGTCCTGCGGGCCCGGTTCTTCGACGACTGGCTGGGGGAGGCGATGCGAGGGGAGCGCGCCCCCCGGCAGGCGGTGCTGCTGGGGTGCGGGCTCGACACCCGGGCCTGGCGCCTGCGCTGGCCGGAGGGCGTCGCGGTGTTCGAGGTGGACCGGGCCGCCATCCTCGAGCGCAAGGCGTCGCTGCTCGAGGCGGCCGGCGCGCGCCCGGCCTGCCGGCGCGTCGCGGTGGCCGCCGACCTCACCGCCGACTGGGGCGCCGCGCTGCTCGGCGCCGGCCTGGACCCGACGGCCCCCGCCGCGTGGCTGGCCGAGGGGCTCCTGTTCTACCTGCCGGACCCGGCCCTGCGCGCCGTCTTCGCCGCGGCGACCCGGCTGTCGGCGCCGGGCAGCCGCCTGGGCTTCGACATCCCGAGCCGGGCGGTGCTCACCTCGCCCTGGACCAGGCCATGGCTCGACATGCAGGCGGCCGCCGGCGCGCCGTGGCTGGGCGCCATGGACGACCCCGTCGCCGAGCTCGCCGTACTGGGCTGGCGGGCGGCGGTCGCCCAGCCCGGCGAGTCTGGACCCGGCCGGGAGCGGTGGACGCTGCCAGTGCCCCCGGCCGGCGCGCGGGAGCTGCCGCACTCGTGGTACGTCACCGCCGTGCGGGCGGCGTAGGGCGGGGCCGGGGCCGGCGCGCGGGCCCGCTGGCGCGGCTCGCCCCCGTGGCGCGATGCTATGGGGCGACGGTCCGCCCGCGGACCGCAGGCCAGGAGGTTGTGCGTTGCTGCTGCTCGACTCGGCCGACGTCGAGGCCGCCCGCCGGGCGGCCGCGCTCGGCTTCATCCGCGGGGTCACCACCAACCCGACCCTGGTGGCCGCGTCGGGCCGCCCCGCCGAGGCGGTGATCCCGGAGCTGGCGGACGTCGTGGCGGGCACGGTGTTCTACCAGCTGACCGCGGAGACGCCCGCGGCGCGCGAGGCCGAGGCGCGCCGGTTCGCGCAGCTCCGGCCGGGCCGGGTCGGCATCAAGGTGCCCACGACCACCGAGAACCTCGCCCTCGTGGCCCGCCTGGTGGCGGATGGGATGACCTGCGCGATGACCGCGATCTTCAGCCCGGGCCAGGCGCTCCTGGCGTCCGAGGCCGGCGCCTCGTTCGTGATCCCGTACGTGAACCGCACGACGCGCCTGTACGGGGACGGTCCCGGCCTCGTGCGCCAGATGCGGCAGGTGATCGATGCCGGCGGGTCGCCGATGCGGATCCTGGCGGCCAGCGTGAAGTCGCCCGAGGAGGCGGTCGCGTCGCTGCTCGCGGGCGCCCACGACCTGACCCTCCCGCTGGCGGTGATCGAGGCGCTGGGCGAGCACCCGGGCTCGCTCGCGGCGATCGACGAGTTCCGCGCCGCGGCCAGGCGAGCCGGCTGAAGGGGCAAACTAGCACCATGCCCACACCGACCCCGCCCAGCCCCGCATCGCCGTCCGCGTCGCCGTCGCCGGAGGACCTCGCCCGCTACCGCGAGAACCTCCAGGGCGAGGTGGACGCGATCGCCCTCTACTCCCTGCTCGCCGAGCTCGAGGGAAGCCCGGCGCTGCGGGACTTCTACACGCGCATGGCCGCCACCGAGGACGTCCACGCCGGCGTCTGGCGCCGCCGCCTCACCGAGGCCGGGCAGGATCCGAGCACCGTGCGGGTCGGCTGGCGCACGCGCGTCCTGATGCTCGTGGCCCGCCGCCTCGGCCCTGGCCTCGTGGTGCCCACGATCGCCGAGCGCGAGGCCGCCGAGCAGGGCATGTACGACGAGCAGGCCGAGGCGCTGTCGCGGATGCCGGGCGACGAGCGGTCCCACGCGCGCCTGTTCCGCGAGCTGGCCGGCGGCCGGGGCGTGGAGGGCGGGGCGATCGCCCGGATCGAGGGCCGCCACCGGGCGGGCGGGGGGAACCAGCTGCGGGCGGCCGTCCTGGGCGCCAATGACGGCCTGGTCTCCAACCTGTCGATCTCGATGGGCGTGGCCGGGGCGTCGGGCGGCGGCCACGCGGTCCTGATCGCCGGGCTCGCCGGCATGCTGGCGGGCGCGCTGTCGATGGCGATCGGGGAGTGGCTGTCGGTCCAGAGCGCCCGCGAGCTGTTCGCCCACCAGGTCAAGGTGGAGCGCGAGGAGCTGCTCACCGTCCCGGACGAGGAGGAGGAGGAGCTCGCGCTGATCTACCAGGCCAAGGGCCTGCCCGAGGCGCAGGCGCGCGAGATGGCGAAGACCCTGGTGAGCGGCGAGGTCGGCCGGGCCGTGGACACGCTGGCGCGCGAGGAGCTGGGCATCGACCCCGAGGAGCTCGGGGGCTCCGCGTGGGTGGCGGCGCTGACCTCGTTCGTCCTGTTCGCCCTCGGCGCCCTCGTCCCGATCCTGCCGTTCTTCGTCGCCGAGGGGATGACGGCGGTGGCGGCCTCGATCGTCATCGCGGCGGTGGCCCTGTTCGTGGTCGGCGCGGCGATCACCGTGGTCACCGGCAGCAGCGTGCTCCGCACCGGCGGGCGGCAGGTGCTGCTGGGCCTGTTCGCGGCCGCGGTCACCTACGGGCTGGGCGCCCTCGTCGGCCGCGCGGTGGGCTGAGGCGCCGCTCGGCGGGCGGAGGCAGGCGATGGGCGACTGGCGCGACCGGCTCCGCGGCGACCCGCTGCCGTGGCTGCTCGAGGGCTCGGGGCCAGCCGTCCGCCACCTCGCGCTGCGGGACATCCTGCGCCGCCCCGCCGACGACCCGGAGCTCGTCGCCGCGCGCACGGCGGCCTCGGCGGCCGACCCGATCGCGGGGATCCTCGCGGCGCAGGCCCCGGACGGCTGGTGGTCGATGCCGGGGCCCGGGTACTCGCCCAAGTACACCGGCACCGTGTGGCAGCTGATCTTCCTCGACCAGCTGGGGGCGGACCCCGCGAACCCGGGCGTCCGCCGGGCGTGCGAGTACGTGCTGGTGCACACGCAGACGCCGCGCGGCGGCTTCGGCGCCTGGCAGGGCCGGGCTCGCGAGACCCCGCCGCCGCCCGCGACCGCGATCCACTGCCTCAACGGCAACCTGGTCCGGGCGTTGGTCGGCTTCGGCTGGCTCGACGATCCGCGCGTCCAGCGCGCCGTCGGCTGGGAGGCGGCTGCGATCACCGGCGACGGCGAGTTCGCCTGGACCGCCAGCACGCCCGGGCCGGGCTTCCGGTGCGGCGCCAACTACGGCGAGCCCTGCGCCTGGGGTGCCGCGAAGGCGCTGCTGGCGCTGGCCCGCATCCCGGTCGAGCGCCGCTCGCCGGCGGTCCAGGCGGCGATCGGCGCCGGTGTCGAGTTCCTGCTGTCCCGCGACCCGGCCGTGGCGGACTACCCGATGCCGCCGGGCAACGCGGCGCCAAGCTCGTCGTGGTTCAAGCTCGGCTTCCCGTCGGGCTACGTCGCCGACGTGCTGCAGGTCCTCGAGGCGCTGGTGGAGGCGGGCGCCGGGCGCGACCCGCGGCTCGGCCACGCCATCGAGTGGCTCCTGGCGCAGCAGGACGGGCGGGGCCGCTGGGCGAACCGCTACCCGTACGCGGGCAAGATGGTCGTGGACGTCGACCGACCGGGCGCGCCCAGCCCGTGGGTCACGCTGCGGGCCTGCCGGGTGCTGGCCGCCGTCGGGTAGATCCCGGCCGGGCGCGCCGCCCGGTGAGTGCCCCCGCCCCCTCAGATCCAGCCGGATGGCCATGGAGCGGCCCTTGTCGAGATCGGTTCCCTCATCTGCTCGCTTGGCGAGCCTCTGCGGCTGTTTCGCCCTCAGTTCTCGTCACCTGCTCGCGGTGAGGCCCCTGCCCGGGAACTTCTCGGCTACGGGCCGCCTGATGTCCAGCTGCGGGAACCTTGCCCGAGCCCGTGCGAGAGCCGACGCCGCGAGCCCCGTCTGCCGCCGACACGGGTCGCCACATGAGCAGATGCGAGAAGGCCGGCTGACGTGCGAGCGCGCGGCGCCCTGCTCCGCGACAGGCTCGCGCTAGGCGACGCCGGGCCGGTCATCCCGCGACGTCGCGCCGCCGCAGGCTCCAGGTGCCCAGCGCGAGGCCGGCCGCGGCGATCGTGGCGCACACCGCCATTCCCGCCGGATCCCAGTGCCCGGCCATCGGCTCGCCGAGGTGCGTCGTCAGGGCAAGTTGGGCCACCCAGTCGGGCAGGCGCAGGATCGGCGCCAGCGTGTCGAGCAGGAAGGTGCCGACCGCCACGGC
>JAJYGO010000236.1:7499-10567 GCA_021785115.1 Chloroflexota bacterium
ATCAGCGCGCACCCGTACAGCGCGAGGACGGCTGTGCCGGCGCCGGGGCCCACCGGGTCCTGGCCGACGCTGGCGATCCCTGCCGCGACCGCGAGGGCGAGCACCGCGGTCAGCACCCCCGTTGCCAGCCAGGACGCCACGCCGGCGTCCACCGCCCATCTCGCGCGGGAGAGGGGCGTCGTGAGCAGGAGCTCGAGCCGGCCGGACGACTCGTCGGCCCAGCGCTCGCCGACGAACGTCGCCGCGGCGAGCCCGACCAGCACGAACCCGAGGTCGGCGAAAGCCAGCTGCAGGAACCCCGCCGCGGTCGTGATGTCGATCCCCGGGATCATCGTCTTGAAGGCCGCGGCGATGGCCGGGGAATCGGCAAGGAGGTCGAGCAGCGAGTTCGAGGCCGCCGCCATCACGGCGCCGTAGAGGCCCAGGCCGACGCCCCACCACACGGCCATCGGCAGGACCTCGCCCGTCGACCGGCTGACCTGGCCGCGGACGCCGAGGAGGCGGCCCGGCAGCGTCGGCACCCGCGACGTCCCGGTCACGCCGATGTCGCGGCGCGCGAACAACTCGGCGCCGACGGCGAGCAGGACGACCGCGACCGCGGCGGTGACGGCGATCCCGCCCCAGTTCACCGAGCCGGCGAGCGGGCTGTGGCCGGCGGTCCACGACCACCAGGTGAGCCGGTCAAGCGTGTCGAACGCCGGGACGACGCTCCGGTAGCCGTGTACCACGTAGCCGCCGACCATGATCGCGCCGGCCATGCCCGCGCTCGCGCCCCGCCCGAGGACCGGCGAGAGGGCGAAGGCGATCGAGCCGGCGACCAGCGTCCGGACCACCATGCCGACGGCGAAGCCGGCCGCCGCCCCGGGCCCGATCTCGTCGCGGGCGCTCAGGGCGACGGCGAGCGCGGTCGCCCACGCGACCGCCCCCAGCGCAGCCGAGACCAGGGCGAGGGCTGCGATGTGGGCGCCCACCTTCTCGACCACGATGCGCCGCCGGGAGCGCGCGGTCGTGACGACGAGGTCAAGGCTCCCCCGGCGCGCCTCCTCGGCGAGGGTGGAGGACAGGGCGAGGATCGACCAGAGGCCCGCGATGAGGGCGAAGTACGACGCGTAGTGCCAGCTGATGAAGCCGCCCAGGGTGTCGACGTTGACCGCGTCGCCGTACAGGCCGCGCAGGGACGGCGGGATCGCCGCGGTGAGGGCCGCGAGCCCGGCCCTCGCCTCGGGCGTCCCGTAGGTGGACGCCATCGTCCCGCCGCCCGCGGCGACCATGACCCCGAGTAGGCCCAGGACCACGAGCATCGCGCCCCGCGAGTCGCGGAGCGTCTTGCCGAACACGCTGCCCAGTCCCATTGCCCGCCTCCTGGCGTCCCTGAGTAGAGCCGAGCGGGGTGTCGCCCGCGAGGGTCAGGCAGGCCCCGGCCGCGGACCGTTGGGCTCGAACCGGGCCCGTCCTGGGCGTCCGTGCGTGTGCGCGGCGTGCCTGCCGGGCCGAGGCGCACACGACGCGCCCGCCACACCTTGGCGACGGATGCCTATTCCGCGAGGCGGCCTGCGTGCGCCAAGGTGGGCGCGTCGAGGTGGCGGGGATGCAGGATGTCGAGCTGTTCGTCCACATGGCCGAGATCGCCGGCGTCTTCGTCGGCTTCGGGGCCCTCATCGCCGTGCGCAGCGCCGGGCCGAGCGACATCTACGACATCACCGGCGTCGGGATGGTCGTCTGGATCGGGATCCAGGTCGTCATCGCCGCCCTGACCCCTATCGCCATCAGCCGCTTCGAGGTGCCGCCCCACGCCCTGTGGGCGGTTTGCAGCGCCACGGTGCTCGTGCTGTTCTGGGTCGCCTATCTGGCAGCCAACCCGGGCGACGACGTGGTGCGGCGGCTGTGGCCCGAGCGGCGGGGGTCAGGTCGCGGTGGCGGTCCGAGCTCGCCGGCGCCTTCTTCTGGGTGCCCATGACCGCCGCGCTGGCGCTGGTGCTGCTCGGCGCGGCCCCGTCGCGGGAGGAGGCCCTCTACTTCGCCGCGCTGGTGCTGATGCTGCTGGGCGACGCGATGGTGCTCCCGATGGCCGTCACGTCGAGCTTCCGCCCGAGCCGGCCGACGCCCTGACCGCCGGCCCCGGCGCCTGCCGCGCTCAGCGCCCTGCCCGCTGGACCGCTCGCCACGGCCCGCGCAGGGCTGACCCCGCGGCGTCGAGGGCGCATGTCGTTCGACCCCTGCCGCCACCGCGACGCCGGTCCCAATCCGGGCAGCGCCGTCGCCTGGCCCGCGCGGGCTCGAACCGACGCCACGCCTCGCTAGGCGCGTCCGCGGGGTGCAGGCCCCCGCCCCGGCTCAGGACGGGGGCGCCGGCGGGATCGTGAAGAAGGCCGTCAGGGCGAGGACGATGTAGATGGCGAGCTGGCCGATGACGGCCCGGCGGAGGATCCGGACGCCCGCGGCGTCGAGCTCGCCCCGCGCGAACGCGCGGACGGCGCCGCGGTAGAGGCTGCCGAAGATGGCCAGGAACGCGGCAGCCAGGACGACGACGGCCACGAGGGCCCCGACGTTGACCTCCATCTCAGTACACCGCCAGATGGGCCATGATCACGATGATCGCGACCTGGAACAGCGCCTGCAGGCCCGCCAGCCGGATGTTCCGCATGTTCAGGCGCGCGATCCTCGCGGTGTCGGGCTGGTGCTCGGCGAGCTCGATGAAGATGCGGACGCTGTTGGGCATGAAGATCCCGAACCCCTGGACCGTCAGCAGGACGACGACGACCCCGGCCGCGATGATCCAGGGCGAGCCGAGGTCGAACTTGCCCTCCGCCTGGGCGAGGTAGATGCCGGCCGTGATCGCGGTCGCGGCGAGCGACGGGAGGATGAAGAACGTGGTCGGCGTCAGCCGCTTCGCGACCTCCACGCGCTGCGGGATCTCGAGCGAGCGCAGGACGCGCGACATCACCAGGCCCATGAACAGGTCGAACCCGGTCCAGGTCCCGCCTGAGAGCACGTGGACGAACGTGAGCAGCAGGATGCTCCTGGCGGCTAGGGCGACCACGAGGGCCACCGGCGGGATCAGCCCGATC
>JAJYGO010000274.1 GCA_021785115.1 Chloroflexota bacterium
CCTCGTCGGCCGGAACGCCGCGGCGCTCGAGGGCCGCCCGCATCGCCCGCGCCGAGCCGACGCCCCGCTCGATCGGCTGGATCATGTCCCAGCCGTCGGCCGCCGAGCCGTAGCCCACCACCTCGGCGTAGATGCGGGCGCCGCGCGCCCTGGCCAGCTCGAGGTCCTCGAGGATCAGGGCGCCGCCGCCCTCGCCCAGGACGAAGCCGTCGCGCGACCGGTCGAAGGGCCGCGAGGTGTCGGCGATGGGCATGCCCTCGCGCGGCGAGCCGAGGCCGCGCATGTTGCCGAAGCCCGCGTGGGCGACCTCCAGCAGCGGCATCTCCGAGCTGCCGGCGATGACCGTGTGGACGTCGCCGCGCCGGATGAGCTCGGCGGCCTCGCCGATGGAGTTGGTGCCGGTGGAGCACGCGGTCACCACGCACATGTTGTGGCCGATGGCGCCGGTCTCGATCGCGATCATCCCGGACGTCGAGTCGACCAAGCCGTTGGCGATGAACGTCGGCGCGACGCGGTCGGGCCCCCGCTGGTCGAGGGTGTGCCAGTTCTCGATCATCAGCTGCTGGCCGCCGGCGCCGGTCCCGAAGACCACGCCCACGTCCTCGCGGTTGGCCTCGGTGATCTCGAGGCCCGCGTCGGCGATGGCCTGCTTGGCCGCCGCGACGCCGTACCACATCGCCGCCTCGGACCGGCGCACCGCCTTGGCGTCCATCCACTGCTTGGGGTCGAAGTCGTGGACCTCTCCAGCCACCTTGTGCTGGTACCGCGTCGGGTCGAAGCGGGTCAGGATCCCGAGGCCGGACACCCCGTTGAGGAGGTTGGTCCAAGCCGTCTGCTTGTCGTTGCCGACGGGGCTGATGACGCCGAGGCCGGTGACGACGACGCGGCGGTTGTAATCGGGTGAGCGCACGGGGTTCCTCTTCGGGTTTCGCGGGTTCGGGCGAGGTCTGGGTTGACAGTGGGCTTGGGACGCGGCGGGGTCGGCTGGGCGGCTAGGCGGCTAGGCGGGGTCGTCGTCGATCGCGGCGGCGTCGGCGAACGGGATGGCGAGGCGGTCGGCGGCGGCCCTGTCGTCGAGCGGGAGCACGATCGCGTCGTCGACGATCCGCCGGACCAGGCCGGTCAGGACCGTGCCGGGCCCGACCTCGATGAACGTGACCACGCCCTGCGCCCGCATCGAGCGGATCGCGCCCACCCAGTCCACGCCGGTGGTCAGGTGGTTGACCAGCTCCGCGCGGCAGGCGTCGGCGGTGGTGATGGGCGCCGCGTCCGCGTTCGCGAGCAGCGGCGGGCGGGGGTCGCGGAAGGTGATGCCCGCGAGGACGCGGGCCATGCCGTCGGCAGCCTCGGCCATGAGCGGGGAGTGGGCCGCGACGCTGACCGGCAGCTCGATCGCGCGCTTGGCGCCGAGCCGCTTGGCGATGGCGAGCGACGCCTCGACGGCGGCGCGCTCGCCGCTCACCACGACCTGGCCGGGGGAGTTGCGGTTGGCCACGCCGAACACGCCGTGGGCGCCGGCCTCGGCCACCAGGTCGGGCAGCCGCGCGTCGTCGAGGCCGATGACCGCCGCCATGCGGCCCTCCCGGCCGGCGCCCGACGCCTGCATCAGCTGGCCGCGGGTGCGGACCAGCCGGACGGCGTCGGAGAGGTCGAGGGCGCCCGCCGCGACCAGCGCGGTGTACTGGCCCATCGAGTGCCCGGCCGCGTAGGCCGGGTCCGGGACGTCGACCTCGAGCTCCGCCCAGCGCTCCCGGACCGCCTCGAGGTAGGCGACGGACGCGGCGAGCAGGGCGGGCTGGCTGTTCTCGGTCCGGTTGAGCTCCTCCTCGGGGCCCTCCCAGGCGATCCGGCTGATGGGCTCGCCGAGGGCCTCGTCGGCGGTCTTGAACACGGCGGCGGCCGCGGGCGAGGTCTCGGCGAGGGCTTTGCCCATGCCGACGTACTGGCTGCCCTGGCCGGGGAAGATGAAGGCGAGGTCACGCATCGCTGAGCAGGCTAACGGCCGGTGGCCGCCAACCCGCCCCAGTCCGTGCAGCTTTGCAAGAATCGGCGTTCCGGCCTACCCTCGGAGCGTGAGGATGCCTCCATGAACGCCGAATCCGGGCCCGGCAAGGGCCAGGTCGACCGCCCGGCCAAGCCCGCCCGGCCAGCCGACCTGTCGAGTCGCGTCGCGGACCTCCAGGCGCGCGTCCCGGACCTCTCCGGCGCCGTCGCCGACCTGTCGAGTCGCGTCGCAGACCTCCAGGCGCGCGTCCCGGACCTGTCGTCGCGGGTTGCCGACCTGCAGGCCAAGGCGCCCCACCTCCCCTCACGAGCGGAGCTCAGCGCGAGAGTGCCGAGCATCACCATCTCCCGACGGCCGCGCCGGTCGGACCCGGCTGCCGGCCCGGCCCTGCCCGAGTCGCTGACGCGGGTGCGCCGGCCGAAGGCGTCGCGCGAGGTCATCGCCCGCACGTTCGAGGCGGACCTGTCCGCCCCGGTCGTCGCCGCCGGCTCCCGGATCACGAACGTCCGGCAGGTGACGGAGCGCGTCGCGATGGGCCGGGCCCTGTGGCGGGAGCTGGTGGTCGGCTTCTCGTCCCAGCTGGGCGAGCTCAACCTCGGGTTCACCCAGCTCGCCGCGCTGTACGTGCTGGCCGAGGGCGCCACGACCACGATCGCCGACCTCGCCGAGGCCATCGGGCGGTCGCCGTCGGCCACGTCCCGGCTGGTGGACGGGCTGGAGCGGCGGCGGCTGGTGGAGCGGCGGCGCGAGGTCGACGACGGGCGGCTGCGCACGGTGTGGCTGACCCCGCGCGGGCAGGCGATCCTGCGGATGGTGGACCGCGCCCGCGCCGAGCAGTTCCTGGCGGCGGTCCGGCCGCTGCCCCGCGGCGAGCGCGCGCTGATCGCGATGGGCGTGGCCGCCCTGGCGACCCATGCGATCTCCCGCCGCGGGCGGCTGGTCCGGGGCTCCGGCGGGCTGACGCCGCCGGCGGTGGAGGGCCCCGCGAAGCGCAGTTGAGGGCCGGCGCCCATGGCCCCTCCGTCGCCGGCCGCCCGGGCCCCGTCACTCGCCCCCCGAGTGACCGCGCGCTCAACGCCGCCGGGTTGAGCGCCGCCGCTCGCTCACCCGCAGAAGCGGCAGGTCACGTCGTAGAGGACCGGCAGTCCCCAGCGGAGCGCGTCGAGCGCCACGCGCTCGTCCTGGCCGTGGAATCGCTCGAGGAAGCGCTCACCGGGCTCGTTGCGCAGCGGCGAGAAGCCGTAGGTCGGGGTGCCCGCCAGCCGGGTCCACTTCCCGTCGGTGGCGAACGGCGCCATGACCGGCACCGGCACGCCGTCGGGGTCGTGGGCCAGGAGCGTGTCGTGCATGATCCCGTACAGCTCGCCCGAGGCCGGCCACTCCACCGGCGGCGCGCCGATCGTGTGCTCCACGTCGCAGCGCGGCGCGAGGTCGCCGAGGCGGGCGATGACCTCCTCGCGCATGTCGCCCTCGGTGGTGCCCGGCAGCGTGCGGCAGTCGATCTCGATCACCGCCTCGCCGGGGATGACGTTGTACTTGATCCCCGCGCGGACCACGCCCGGGCTGATCGTGTCCCGCAGCAGTGCGCGCATGGCGCGGCCGTACATGTCGTCGCACAGGCGCGACACGGCGGCGTCGGCCCGGCGGGGGTCCTCGTCGCCGATGGCCGCGGCCAGCGCGGCGGCGTCCGGCGGCAGCGCGGCCTCCACCCCGTCGAGCAGCGCGCGGATCGGCCCAGTCAGGCGCGGCTCGCCCGGCCTCGCCAGCCGCCGGACCGCCTCGGCCGCGAGCACCGCCGCGTTGTCGTCGCGCGGCATCGAGCCGTGGCCCCAGGTCCCGTGCACGCGGATGCGGTAGGTCTCGCGCCCCTTCTCGGCGGTCATGATCGGGTAGAAGCGGCGCCCGGCCAGGTCCACCGACACGCCGCCCGCCTCGTTGACCGCGCCGGCGGCGCGGACCCACTCGGGGCGGTGCTCCACCACCCACTTCGCGCCGTCGGTGCCGCCCGCCTCCTCGTCGGCGGTGCAGGTGAACAGGACGTCGCGGCGGAGGCCGGGCACCGGGTCCCGGGCGGGGTCGAGGCCGGCAGCGCGGGCGCGCCGCGCGAGCAGGACGACGACCATGGCCTCCATGGCGACCATCGACTTCATGTCCACGGCGCCGCGCCCCCAGACGTAGCCGTCCGCGACGACCGCGTCGAACGGCGGGTGGGTCCACCCGGCGGGATCCACGGGCACCACGTCGTGGTGGCTGAGCCGGAGGAACGGGTCGCCGCCGGTGCCGTCGCCCCGGAGCCGGACGTGGACCGTGCCCCGGCCGGGCACGGGCTCCACGACCTCGGGCTCCAGCCCCTCGGCCCGGAACAGGCGTGCGAGGTACTGCGCCGCCTCCGTCTCCGCGCCGGGCGGGTCGGGCGGGTTGACCGACCGGATCCGGATCAGGTCGCGGAGCACGCCCACCAGCTCGTCATGGGCGGCGGCCCAGGCGTCGGAGCCGAGCGCGGCTGAGGGCAGCGGGTCGGGTGACGGCATCACGGGCCCATTCTGCCCGAGCCGAGGGGCCTCGAGGCCGCGCGTTCCCGACCTCCGCGGCGCGCCGACGGGTCAGTCGGCGGCGAACCGGGCGCGGACCGTGTCCAGGTCCTCTCCGGCCGCCAGCGCGAGCCGGAGCAGGATGCGCGCCTTCCACGGGCCCAGGTCGTCGGCGGGGATCCAGCCGCGGCCCAGGAGCGCGGGCAGCGGCGGCACGCGCCCGGAGCCCACCCGCGTGGACTGGACGATCGCGACGCCGGCGGCCGACGCGCGCTCGAGCGCCTCGACCTGCTGGGGCGTGGGGTAGCCGTCGCCGGTGGCGGCGCTGACGATGCCGCGCGCGCCGGCCGCAACGGCCGCGTCGACCAGTGCCCCGTCCGCGCCCTGGTGGCTCGCCACCACGTCAACACGCGGAAGCGCGTGGAGGTCCACGCCCGCGTACGCGCCCCGGAGGGCCGCGCCGCGGGCCGGGCGCGAGGAGATCACCACCCTGCCGTCGCCGTCCACCCGGCCCAGCGGCCCCGTCATCGGGCTCGCGAACGCGTCCACCCGCAGCGTGTTCGTCTTGGCCACGTCGCGCGCGCCGTGGACCGTGTCGTCCATCACGACCAGCACGCCGAGCCCGCGGGCCGCCGGCGACGCCGCCACGCGGACCGCCTCGACCAGGTTGAGCGGCCCGTCGCCCGACAGCGCCGAGGCCGGGCGCATCGCGCCCGTGAGCACGATCGGGGCGTCCGTCGCGACGGTCAGGTGGAGCAGCCAGGCCGTCTCCTCGAGGGTGTTCGTGCCGTGCGTGAGCACCACGCCGTCGGCGCCGCCGCGGGCGAGCAGCTCCGCCACCAGGCCGCGCAGGCCGGCGAGGTAGGCGTCGGTCATCGCGTGGGCGGCGACCCGCTGGTACGGGACCTCGGTCACGCGGGCGACGGTCGCCAGCTCCACCGCCACCGAGTCCAGCAGCGCGCCCGGCTCGAGGCGCCGTCCCGTCTCGAGGTACGCGGCGAGGTCGAGGCGGTCCGCCCCCAGGGCGTCGATCGTGCCGCCGGTGGTGACGACGGCGACCCGCGCCAGGCTCACGCGAGGTCGGCCGGCGACGGGGCGGCCGGGAGCTCGGGCGACGTCGCGAGCACGGGCGGCACGATCAGCGGCTCGTCCGGCACGGACCGCCGATCGCCGGGGCCCGCCCCGTGCCCGGGATCGCCCGGCGCCCCCGGCGTCCAGTGGGGCGCGGATTCGGGCGGCGTGAACCGCGCCACCCTGGAGATCAGCCGGCGGATCCGGAGCCCCTCGAGCGGCCCGAGCGCGTAGAGCGGCATCGGCTGGAGCCAGACCGCCGACCCGAGCGAAACGGCGTCGGCGCCCGCCCAGAAGTACTCGCGGCAGTCGTCGAAGTCGCGGATGCCGCCGTTGGCGATGATCGGGAGGCGGAACCCCGCGTCGCGCAGCTCGGCCACGACCCGCAGGCCGATCGGCTTGATCGCCCGGCCGCTGACCGCCCCGTAGCGGTTCCGCAGGTACGGCTCGCCGGTGTCCGGGTCGAGGCGCAGGCCCTTGACGGTGTTGATCGCCGTGATCGCGGCGCAGCCGTACGTCGCCGCCATCCGCGCCTGCCACCGGTAGTCCTCGTCGGGGCTGACCTTGAGGATCACCGGGTGGCGGCTCCGGGGGACGGCGCGGCGGAGCGCCTCCTCGAGGATGGTGTTGAACGGGAAGTTGACGTTGTGGCACGAGGCGTTGAGCTCGACGGCGGCGATCTCGCCCGGCCGGGCCCGCTCGTTGACCGTCTCGATCAGCTGCTCCACCTCGTCGGCGCTGAAGCCGCCCACGCTGACGATCCGGTTGAGGCCCGACGTGCGCGGGAAGTACTCCTCGAAGTAGCGGGCCAGCCCGATGTTGGACCAGCCGAACGCGTTCAGCCAGCCGGCGTCGACCTTGTGGAGCGCCCTGCCGTACAGCCGGAGCATCTCGGGGAACTCGCCGAGGGTCCAGTCCTCCTTGAGCGTGAAGTGCCCCGCCCGCGGCTCCAGGGTGAGCGTCCGGGTGGTGACGGCCCCGAAGCGCTCGAGGGGCACCCACTGGGCGATGGGGGAGAGGCCGTACAGGATCAGCCGGTTCTTCGAGGCGCCGTAGCCGAGCAGGCTCGCGGAGGTGACGAGCCGATTGCGGAGCTTGATCCCGTTGAGGTCGATGGCGCTCATCGAGCCGAAGTATGCCCGCTCAGGGCGTGGGCGCCAGCGGTCCCTGGAGGTCGAGCTCGTCGGGCAGCGGCGTGTAGCCGAGCTTGCGGTTGATCGCGCGCATCGGCGCGTTCCGCTCGTCGTTGCCGGTCTCGAGCGCCTCCAGCCCGTGCTCGACCGCCCAGGCGATCGTGGCGCGCTTGAGGGCCGCGGCGATCCCGCGCCCCCGGAAGGCCGGCCGGACCGCTGTCATGTCGTGGTAGGCGACGGTCGTGCTGCCGGGCCGCAGGATGAGGTTCGCGTACCCGGCGACCTCGCCGGTGGCCTCGTCCACGGCGAGCATGAAGGCGTCGCGGGGCACGCCCGCGCGGTCCACGTCGCGGTTGATGAACGCCTCGAGCGTGCCGGGCTCGACCGGCTCGTCGCTGGTCGGGATGTCCGGGAAGGCCTCCACGGCGACCCGGTGGGCGCCGGCCACCAGGTCGGGCTCCGCCTCGAGCGTCGTCAGGCGAAGCCCGGCCGGCGGGGTGACGGGCGGCGGCGTGAGGTCGCGGAGCCTGAGCTGCACCATCTTGGAGCGGCCCGTGATGGTGACGCCGCGATTGGCGAGGAACCGGACGCCGTCCTCCCAGGCCTCGGAGACCTCGGTCTGGAACCCGGTCTTGCCGGCGGCGCGGGCGACCTCGCTGGTCGCCCGGTAGAGCGCCGTGCCGATGCCCCGCCGGCGGGCGTCCGCGAGCACCCACATGCCCAGCCAGTAGCGCGGGTAGTCGACGCGGTTCATCCAGATCCGGCCGGTGCTGCCGGTGCCCAGGGCGCGGCCGTCCTGCTCGGCCAGGAACCGCGTGACCTCGCCCGGGTAGGTGGCGTCCTCCCAGTGGGCCTGCTCGATCGACTCCGGGACCTCGGGCGTGACGGCCGTCCGCACCCGGATGTACTCGGCCAGGCCCGCCTCGTCGCCGGGCGCCAGCCGGCGAAGCGTGAAGCCCGGCATCACCCGCCCTGGCCGGCGGCGAGGCCGCTGGCGGCGCCCGCCAGCTTGTCGAGCCGCTCGAGGAGCACCGTCGCCCGGAGGTCCTCGAGGATCTGGCGCCCCTCCGGCAGCACGGCGCGGACGGCGGGCTCGTCCGGGCCCAGCACGGCCGCCATGTCCAGGACCGTCTGGGCCAGCGTCAGCCGGACGCCGAACTCACGGAACCCGTCCAGCGCGGACCGGTAGAGCTGGACCGCCTCGGCGGGTCGGCCCTCGAGGGCCGCCAGCCCCGCACGGGCGGCGGCCAGCGTGTGGTCGGGGAGCTTGCCGCGACCGGTCCCGGCGAGGTCGATCCCCCGACGGGCCAGCTCAGGTCGCCCGGCATGGAGTCCGACCCGGGCGATGGCGGTCGCGCTGAACCAGCCGAGCGGGAGCGCCAGGAGCATCTCGGCATGCTCGACGGCCTCGTCGTGCCGGCCGGCGGCGAGCGCGATGTCCATCAGGCGCCTGAGCGTGTTGGCCTCGGTCTGGGCGTCGTGCTCGCGGCGCGCCTCGTCCAGAAGGGCGCTGAGGGCCGCCACGTTCGCGCCCCCGCGCCACGGCGTGGCGAGGTCGCGGCAGAACCGCAGCCAGTCGGCCTCGGGCCGGTCGGGGTCGCCCTCGAGCATGTCGTCCACCCAGCCGGCCACGAGATCCCAGTCGCCCGTCTGGGTGCCCGCGCCCGCGGCATTGCCGGCGAGGTAGCCGTCGAAGGAGCGGTAGCCGAGCCGCCGGGACAGCTCCAGGGCGTCCCGGATCCGCTCGAGCGCCGCCCGAGGGTCGGTGCCCACCAGGCTCGAGGACAGGTTGTTGGCCGCCCGCAGCGCCGCCAGGTGCTGGCCGTGCGACCTGGCGTCGAGCAGCGCTCCCTCGAGCAGGGCGATCCCCTCGCGCGAGCGCCGCAGGAAGCCAAGCGCGGTTCCCTTGGTGACCAGCGCCATCGCGATCACCCCGTCGAGGGCGAGCGGCTCGGCCAGCTGCAGGGCGCGGTCGGACCAGCTGATCGCCGCGTCGTGCTGCTGCAGCCGGAAGCGGAGGCGACCGACTGATTCCGCGAAGACCGCGGCGGCCTCCGCCCGGATCCGATCCTCGGCCGCGCCGGCGGCCAGCACCGATCCGACGAGCTCGACGCCCTCCGGCTCGGCGGCATCGGCGACAGCGGCCGCCTCCGCGAGGTGCCCCTGGACCTGGTAGGCGAGGATCAGCCAGCCCGTCGCCCGCAGGACGCCAACCCGGTCGCCCGTCGCCTCGTGCTGCCGGATGGCCTCCTCCAGCGCCGTGACCGACGCCTCGTAGCGGGACGCCTCGCTGGCGATGAAGCCGAGGCGCTCCAGGAGCCGGCCCTTGTCGGCCGCGTCCGTGCTGACGTCGGCGGCTTGGCGGAGCGCGTCGATCGCCTGGCCCAGCGCGCCCAGCCGCTCGGCCCGGTCCGCCGTGGCGACCAGCGCGATCCGCGCCTGCATCGCCAGCGCCGCTCCCTCGGGCCCCTCGGGGGCAGCCCGGTAGGCGGCCACGAAGTGCGTCGCGACCGCGCCCGCCAGCTCCTCGTCCACGAGGGTCTCGAAGTAGCGGGCGGCGGTGAGGTGGCGCGCCCGGCGCTCGCGCCTGGACAGGGTCCCGTAGGCGACCTCGCGCACCAGGGCCTGGACGAAGGCGTACTGCCCGCGCGTCGGCGCCCGCGGGTCCGTCTCGATCGTGAGCAGCTCGCGCCGCACGAGCGAGGCGAGGCGTGGCACCAGGGCCTCGGCCGGCTCCCCGCTCATCGCGGCCAGTGCGGCGGTCGTGAACGACTGGCCGAGGACGGCCGCGTCCTGGAGCAGCGCGCGGTCCCCCGGCGGCAGGGCGTCCAGGCGGGCCGACACCAGGGCGTGGAGCGTCGGCGGGACGTCCAGCTCCGCGATCTCTCCCGCCACGGCCAGCCGGTCCCCCTCCTGGACCAGCCTCCCCGAGGCCTGGAGCATCCGCAGCGTCTCCACCGCGTACAGGGGGATCCCGTCCGCGCGGTCCACGACGTGCTCGACGACGGGCCTGGGGAGGCCGGGCGCGATGCCGGCCAGCAGCTCCCGGACCGCCGCGTCCGTGAGGGGCTCCAGGCGCATCGAGATCGCGCCCCGGCGGTCCGTGCCCCATCCCGGTCGGCGCTCGAGCAGCTCCGGGCGGGCCAGCGTGAGCACGAAGATCGGACTGCTGCGCGCCCAGTCGAGCAGGTGCTCCAGGAAGTCGAGCAGGCCGTCGTCGGACCACTGGAGGTCCTCCACGACCAGCGCCACCGTGCCCTTCGCGGCCAGACGCTCGAAGAACGTGCGCCAGGCGGCGAACAGCTCCTCGTGGCCGCCGGTCACCGGGTCGCCGACCCCCAGCAGGGCGAGGAGGCGCGGCGCGATCCACGCCTGCTCGGCGGCGTCGGGCACGTGCTCCGCGAGCATCGCGGCGATCGCCGCCCGCGTCGTCTCGACGTCATCGCCCTCGGCGAGCCCGGCGCGGCGCCGGATCATCTCGCTCAGCGCCCAGAACGTGACGCCCTCGCCGTACGACGGCGCCCGGCCGCGGTGCCAGTAGACCGTCTCCACGAGCCCGTCGAGGTACTTCTCCATCTCCCAGGCGAGCCGGCTCTTGCCGATCCCCGCCTGCCCGACCAGCGAGATCAGCCGGGCCCGGCCCTCGCGGCCGGTGGCGTGGAACTGCTCCTTGAGGAACCGGAGCTCGTCCGCTCGGCCGACGAACGGCGGCTCGAGGACGTCCGGGCGCCGGGCGCCGCCCCGCTCCGCCAGCACCCCCAGGGCGCGCCAGGCCGGGACGGGGGCCTCCTTGCCCTTCAGGACCTGGGGGCCGGCGGCCTCG
>JAJYGO010000302.1 GCA_021785115.1 Chloroflexota bacterium
CTCGCGGTCGACCCGAGTCTCGCGAGCATCACGATCCGCCTCAACCGCCGACCAGGACGCTCCCGATGAGCGGCCCGTACCAGGCCTTCGACCGGGCGATCATGCACCTGTTCCTGATCGTGTTCGTCACGCTCGCCGCGGCGCTCATCGTGTGGGCCGTCCTCGCGCACATGGGTCTGGCGCTCCCGCTGCCCCTCGTCGTCATCGGGGTCGCGATGGTGGCCGCGTCCGCGGTCTGGGACGGCTGGCAGGCGAGCCACGCGGTGCCGCCGCCACCGACGGCCCCGCCGCCCCCGCATCGGCCGCCCACCTGGGAGGACGCTGAGCGCATGGCGTCGCTGCACCGCCAGGGGCTCGTCACCCGCGAGCAGCTCGACGCCGTGTTGCGCGAGCTCGTCCCCCCGCCGCCCCCTGACCCGCCGGCACGGCGGCGCCGGCGCTAGGGGAGGGCTGCGGCATGGAGCGCTGGTACACCGCGCGGGAGGTCGCCGAACGCATCGGGATGTCCGTGCGCTACGTGCAGCGGGAGGCGCAGGCCGGCCGCCTGCGAGGTCGTCTGATCGGCGTCGGCCCCCGCCCGGCGCTTCGCTTCCGGGGCGTCGACATCGAGGACTGGCTGCAGACCTGCACCCGTGAGCGCGGCATTCCCCGCGACACCGGTGCGCGCTGATCGTCCCGACGCTCGGCCGACCGCTCCAGCCGGGGCGGTGGTGTCAGCCAGCACCGCGATTGAAGCGACCGATCCGCCAGGCGCGCCGGGTGCGTCCCCGTGGTCTTGTGGGGTCGGAGGACGTGTGGTGCCCTGTACGGCATGGACACCGAGAGCCCCGGCCTCCGCCCCGACGATCCCGAGATCACGCCCGACGACGCAGCGCGCTGGATCGAGGCGCACCGCGTCCGATCTGTTCACGCGCGACTCGAGGACCTGACCGGTCTCGAACACCCCAAGCGTGCCGTGCAGGCCCTGGCCTGGGGTCTGGCGCATCCCGACGAGCTGCGAGCGGCCGGCGGATCGGTCCCACCCGCGGTCCTCCTGACGGGCCCCGTGGGCTGCGGCAAGACGAGCCTGGCGCGGGCGCTGGCCGGCATGGTGGCAGCGCGTGTCGTGTTCATCGAGCTCACGGCCTCGGAGCTCACGCCGTCCCGCGTGGCCGCCCTCACGCGCTACGCACAGACGTTGGACCAGCCCCTCGTCATCTTCATCGACGAACTGTCGTGGCTGGGGATGGATCGATCCGACCGCCGCCATGACCCGGAGAGCCGCGCGGTCCTCTACGCGGTCCTGTCCGCGATCTCCGGGCTGCGTGACCACGCGCCCGTGCTCTGGTTGGGCGCCACCTCCGACGCGGACAGCCTCGACCCCGCGCTCACGAGGCCCGGCCGCTTCGGCCACGTCATCGAGGTGCGCGCGCCCGACGCTCCCACCCGCCAGGCGCACCTCGAACGGCTGCTGGCCACCCGGCGAACCGCCGGTCCCATCGACCTCGGCCCGATCGTCGAGATGACGGCCGGTTCCTCGTTCGCATCGCTCGACCAGCTGGTCGACGACGGCCTGGCACTCGCGCTCGCCGATGCGGATGCGACCTACGACCTCGGCCGCGGGGACGGGCCTGCGGCCTCCACCCCCGGAGCCGTCGATGCTCGGCACCTGGCGGAGGCCGCCCTCGCGCGGGGCCACACGTCTGCGGCGAGGGAGCGCTCCGCCGATGAACTCTGGCGTGCCGCCGCGCATGAGGCAGGCCATGCCATCGCCGCGGCCATGGCGCTGAGCATCGGCGCGGTGCGCGCGGTCACGGTGGCATCCCGCGTGGTCGATCACTCGGGCGGGCATACGACCATCGGCGAGCCCTGCGACGAGAGCGCCGAGCGATCCCTCACCGAGTCCGAGCTGCGCGCGCATGCGACGGTTGCCCTCGCCTCGGTGATCGCCGAACGGCTGCTGCTTGGCGAGGCGTCCACGGGCGCCGCCGATGACGTGCGCCGCGCCGCGCAGCTGCTGATGGAGCGCCTCGACTCCGGAGTCGACGAGGCGTGGCCCGTGGCGTGGCCGGCCTGGCTGGATCTCGGCCCTGCCATGGCCGACCGACGCGCCGCGGTGCTGTGGAGCTCGATGGAGCGCTGCCAGGCCGCCGCGGAGGCGATGCTCGAAGCGCACCGCTCGGGCCTCGAGCGGTTTGCCCACCACCTGCTCAGGGCCGGCCACCTGGCCGGCCCCGAGCTTCGCCAGGCGCTCCTCGACGCGCTCGCCGCCGACGGCCCCGAGGGGGCGCTCCGGGTGGTGGCCTGATGCCCCTGCTGCGGATCGCCGTCGCCCTGGTTGCGCTGGTGGCCCTCGTCGTCGCCCTGGTCGTCGGCATCCTCGCCACGCTGGTGCTCGTGGGCTCGGTGGGGTTCCTGCGTCGCGTAGTCGGGTGAGGGGATTGCCATGGCCCTCGCCGATCCCTGGAGCATCCTCGGGCTGCGTCCCGGCGCCGGCCGGGCTGCCGTGCGTGCCGCCTACCGGCGGGCGGCGTGGCAGCACCATCCCGACCACGGCGGCTCGGCGAGCCGCATGGCGGCCATCAACCGCGCCTATGCCGAGCTGACGGCACGCTCCCGACGCACGGACGCGAGCCCGACCGACCGCGGCGCGGAAACGTCGTCGCCCCGCCCCCGGCCGGGCCCGTCGCGGCCCGAGGGTTCGGGCGCGACGCGCGCGGCCAGCCCGATGAGTCGGCAGGGGAGCGACCGAGCCTCCGCGCTGTGGAGCTCGCGCCTGGGCCAGTGGGCGGTTACGCTCGCCGGGCTCGGCGCCGTCGATCTCCTGTGGCGTCTCGCTGGCGTCCACGCCCTCGCACCGGCCGCGGCGGTCTTGGCGCTGGTCGTTATCGCCGATCGTCGGCCCTCCGACGCACCGTACTGGCCGGTCGGCGACGTGCTGACGGTGCTCGTGACCCTGGTGGCCTGGCTCCTCGCCTGCGCCAGGGATCCGCGGCCGGGACCCGGCGAGCACGGCCCAGGCGCTTCGCTCAGTGGGCGACGGTGAAGCCATGCACGCGTCCGAACCGCTGCACCGCGTCCGGCGGAACGTGCCACTCGACCCGCGAGCCCACCGTCGTCCGTTCGAGGATGCCCTCCGCCCCGAGCTGGGCGAGGCAGCGGTCGGCGCGGCGCTGGCTGCGCCCCGTGTGGGTGCCCCAGTCGCGGGCGGCCAGGCTGATGCTGCGGCGTGCTCGGCCGGGTGCTCGCCGGGCGCTGGGCAGGTCGGGCACCTCGTTGGCCATCAGCGCGCACAGCAGGTCGAGGCAGTCGAGCAGCGGCGCGTGGGCCTCTGGCGTATAGCCAACGATCGGGGTCGTCAGGCGGCCGCACGCGAGGCGAACCTCGACGCCGCCCTGGACGGGACGTTGGTAGGGCGCGGGTGGCCCGGGTGCGGGCGAGGCCTCGCCCGGATCGGGTGTGCCGATCGGCCCGACCAGCACGAGGCGCCCGTCCCCGTCCTCCGCGTAATGCCACCAGGGGTGGCCGTCGATCCCGTGCGCGTAGTAGTCGGTCCAGGCGTCCTCGCCGATCACGGCTCGGCGCAGCGGCACGAGCACGAGCCAGTTGAGCAGGTGCATGGCGAGCTCGCCGGCGAGTGGGGCAAGCGGACGGTCGGTCATGCCAGACGTTCGGCACCGCTCGTCCTCGCCGCAACTCCGATGGTCCCCCGCGACTCCGAAGCCGAGCGTGGGCGCCTTGCGCGCAAGGCCGGGCGCGCAAGGCGAGGCGTATCGGGTGTCCGCCAAGGTTGCGGTCTGGATGGGGCGCAAGCGCGGCCGTGAACCCGGGGGTGCCAGCTGTCACCACGAATCAGAGACTGGGGCGGGTAGGCCCCTTGCGCTCAACGACGTTCTGCCGACAGTCCCGCCGTGCAAGAGCTGGAACCCGGGTACTGGAACATGCGGCAGGTCGCCCAGTACCTCGGGCTGTCGGTGGACACGATCCAACGGATGGTGAGGCGCAGCGAGATCCCATGGCTGCGCATCGCCGGGTCCGTGCGTATCCCGCGGCAGCAGCTGATTGACCAGCTCAGCGCGAACACGCACGAGGTGCCGACGCATGGCAACAGCAGGCAAGTCGAAGCGCAGATCGAATGCGCGCGCCCTCGCCCCGCAGGGAGCAACGATCATCCACCACGCGAACGGCCGGCTCACGGTCCGCGTAACGGACGAGGAGGGAAGGCCGACGTACCGGCGGGCGGGCCGCGACGAAGAACGAGCCAGGGAGATCCTGAACCAGCTCGTTGCCGACCGGGAAGCGCATCGGACTATCGGCGGCGGGGACTGGACCTTGCAGAGATGGCTCGACGAATGGGAGCCAACCCTGACGAGTGAGGGCTACAAGGAGAGCGCTCTCGAACGCATCCGTTCGATCATCCGGGTGCACCTTCGCCCCGAGCTTGGGCATCGCAAGCTGCGTGCCATCACGCCCCTCGCCGTCAAGAGGTACCGGCTCGCTCGAGAGGCCGCCGGTGCCAAGAGCCGCACGATCGACAACGAGCTGAATACGCTGAGCTTGTCGCTCGATGCGGCAGTTCTGGAGCGTCTGCTCACAACGAACCCGGTGCGTGCAGTCCGGAGCCACGCGCGGAGCCGCTATCGGTCGCGTCCCAAAGTGGAGAATCCTCCTGGGACGGTCGGCGGCAGGTCGATCCCCACCTTGGCAGAGGTCGATGCCTTCCTTGCCGGCATCCCGCGTGACCACCCTGACCGCCAAGCGATCACGTTCATCTTCCGAACAGGGTTCCGGCTAAGCGAGGCGGCCGGGCTCACTTTCGACGAAGCGAATGTCGCAACGATGGAGGTGAGCGTCGTGAAGCCCGTCACGTGGGTGAGGGGAGAGCCGATCTTCGATGCGCCCAAGTCACCGCACAGCGCGCGGACGGTCGAAGTTCAATCCGCGGCCATGGCGGCCATCCTTTCCCGCGCTCCTGCGGACGGAGATCTCGCAGGCTGTCTCGTGTTCCCGGAGGCGGACAGCCTCCCGTTGAAAGCCGACAGGTTCGACAAGCGGTTCAAGACGCTCGCGAGGCGCGCAGGGCATCCCGATTGGACCCCGCACCGGGCGCGTCACCACATCGCATCCGTCCTGATCAGTCGTGGGTACACCGCGGCTCAGGTGGCGTTCTACATCGGCGACTCGCAGGAGGTCGTCCTCCGCGTCTACGCGCACCTGTTCCCGTCCGAGCACGCGGCTGTCGCCGCGTCGATCGCCAGGACGCTCGCCCAGAGGCCCGCGGATGCCGCCGTGGCGCTACCGGCGGAGCAGGCGGCTGCCGAAGCGTGACGCTGGGCCGGTCCCCCGCGCCTCCTCAGGGGAGGCGGCAGGGGGCACTGATTGGCCGGATGCGGGGCCGGCGGCGAGCACGACCCTCGGCACGAGGTGTTTCGCGGCTTCCGAAGGGTCTTCTGGCTGGCCGTTCACACGCTTCTGGCTGCAGCTTGACGCGCGCCTTGACAGAACCGAACATGAGTTCGATGTCACTGGATCGTACTCGTCGCCAGCACCTGCGTGCCGGACGCCGAAACATCCCGGACCACGAGCGGCTCCTTGTGTGGGCTCGCGCAGGCGGTTGCTGCGAGATGTGCGGGCACTACCTGCTCGAGGGCCCGATCACCGCCATTCCTCACACCCTCGGCGAGCTCGCCCACATCGTCGGTCAGGGCACCGGCCCTGGCTCCCCCCGGGGGCAGGTCAGGATGTCGGCGAGCGAGCGAGACTCCGCAGACAACCTGATGCTCCTCTGCCCGAACGAGCACGACGAGGTCGACCGGCGGGGGTCGCTGGAAGTCGCCACGATCACGTTCCTCAGGACGAAGAAGCGCGAGCACGAAGAGCTCGTCCGGCGCCTGGTCACGACACCTCGCGATCGTGCGACCGCGATCCTCCGCGTGATCGGCGACGTCCAGGGTGAGGCCGTGCAGATCCCGCGGGAGGTGACCACCGCGGTCGTAGTGCAGGCGGGGCGGTTCGCCGATTTCGCTCTCGCCTTCGACCGACAGGGGGTCGAGATCGACCTGCGCGGCATTCCCGGCGAGCGCGAAGGGTCGCCAACCTACTGGGCTGCGGCGCGCGAAAGGATCGACCGCGCGATCGACCGAGTCGCCGAGGGGATCAGGCTCGACGCGATCAAGCACCTCAGCGTGTTCGCCTTCGCCCGGCTGCCGCTCCTGGTCTACCTGGGGTCGAAGCTCGACGACACCTACCCGGTGGACATCTACCAGCGCCGGCGGGCGGGCCAGTCCTGGAAGTGGCCCGAGGGCCCGGCTGCCCAGTTCGTCGCGGAGATGCCGGCCGAGCGCGCGGACGAAATGGTCCTCATGGTGAACGTATCAGGCACGGTCGATCCGAACCAGCTACCGGATGAGCTCCAGGCGTTGCCGCGCATCACGTTGCGGATCGACGGCACGCCCGGCGTCGATGCTGTCGCATCGCGAGCGACGCTCGCGGTGTTCGAGGAACAGGTCCGGAGCACGTTCGCGATCCTGGAGGCGCCCCCGAAGATCGTGCGGCGGGTGCACCTCGTCGCCATCCTGCCGATGTCGACCGCAGTCGCTCTCGGCCGCGCGCACAACCCGCCCGTCCATCCCGGGCTCGTCGTCTACGAGAAGACCGGCAACACCTACCGGCCAGCGGTGACAATCGAATGAAGCTCCTCGACTACTTCGCAGCCTTCCTCCGGGATGCGGTCAACCTGAACGAGACGCGCCTCGACCTCCTCGACACGCGGGTGGACTCGATCGTTGCCGCGATCGGGTTCGACGACGTCGTCGGCCCGAAGCTGATCGACCACATCCCGCAGGGATCGTGGGCGCAGCGCACGATCATCAAGCCGCTTGCCGGCGACGAGTTCGACGCTGACTTTCTCCTGCACCTCGAGGAGGACGCTGCCTGGAGCGCCGATCCGAAGCGCTACATGTCCGAGGTCCACGCGGCGTTCCGGCGTTCCACCGACTACCAGGACATGGTCCACCTCAAGAACCGCTGCGTCCGGATCGTCTACGCCAACGATTGCCACGTCGACGTCGTGCCCTACCTCGTCCGGTCCGACGGGTCCGAGGTGATCATCAACCGCGAGAGCAACGCGTTCGAGAACACGAACCCCGACGGCTTCACCGCCTGGCTGAAGGAACGCGACGAGCTTGCCGGGGGCAACCTCCGGCGCGTCATCCGGCTCGTCAAGTACCTCCGCGACTCGAAGAACACGTTTAGCTGCAAGTCGGTGATCCTCACCACGCTCGTGGGCGAGCGCGTCCGGTCGATCGACGCCGAGACTCGTTATTCGGACGTCCCGACGACGTTGAAGAACATTGTCAACGACCTGGACGCGTGGCTCGAGCTCTACCCGACGAAGCCGTCGATCGAGGACCCCAGCTGCCCGGGAACGAACTTCGACCACCGATGGGACCAGGACCTGTACGCCAACTTCCGGAACCAGATGCACCGCTACGCGGAGTGGATCACCGCCGCATGTGACGAGCCGGATCGCGACAAGAGCCTCGAGCTGTGGCAGAAGGTCTTTGGGCCCAGTTTCAAGGCGCCTGCGGCCGTCCCCGTCCGCGAAGCAGCGCTTGCACCCGTCGCGCCCACGCCCCGGGCGGCCGAGACGCGCGCAACGAACGAGGAGTTCATCCAGGAGCGCTTCCCCCTCGCGCTCAAGCACCAGGCGACCATCGACGGGGAGGTCGTGCGGAAGCCGGGGTTCCGGCACGGCCCGATCCGCAACCTGCGCCGGCTCCAGAAGAACCGGGACCTCCGGTTCCGCGTCCTGACGGACGTGAGGCCGCCCTACCAGATCTGGTGGAAGGTCAGGAACCATGGCCAGGAGGCGGAGGCGGCTCACGCGCTTCGGGGTGAGATCCGGGAGGACAACTCGACCTGGCACAAGGAGCGCACGCTCTACACGGGCACGCACTGGATCGAGTGCTACATCGTGAAGGACGGTCGCGTGGCCGCGACCGATCGCTACGTCGTCCCGATCGAGTAGAACCAACGCGAGGCGCGGTCCGGCTACAACTACGATGAGGCAGTGCCTCCCACTCGCCCGCACCTGGTCTCCCGCGTGCTCGCGCGGCGGTTCACGAACGCGCGCAGCGAGCTCACGCGGTTCGAGGTCGAACGCCGGCGCGTCCGGGACGTCGGCGTCATGGGCTTCGGGCGCGCTTGGGCGCTCTACCCAGGCGATCCCATGCGGTTCGAGCAGACCTGGAAGCACGTCGAGGACCGATTGCCGGCGGCGTTCGCGGCGGTGGACGATGGCACGATCTTCAGTAGGCTGGATCTCGTCGAGCTCCTGAAGGAGTGCCTCGCTATCCACCTCGCGCGTGGCACGACGGTGAGCCGGGTGCATGCCCAGGCCGCGAAGGACCTGCGCGAGTGGCTGGTCCCCACGTTCGCCGCCCGGCTGTGGATCGACGACAGCTTTCGACAGGAGCACGGCTTCTACCCCGCTGGACCCGAAGGTCGGCGGATGCAGGCGGAGAAGATGCTGGACGACGGGCTGGCGAATCTCGGAACGACGTCGTTCACACCGGATCGGATGACGGCCCTCTTCGACAGCGTTCGGCCGTTGGTGTTCAGCGCTGAGCTCGAAATCGGCATCGCGCGGCAGGGCGAGTTCCTCATCTCGGACACGCCCGCCGTCTCGCAGAGGGCGGGTCACGCCGGCGTTGGTCCGCTCGGCGGTGTGCCGTGGGACCGCGCAAGCACGATCACGATGCCGATCGGGAGGGCGCACACGCTTGCGCTCGGCCGCAAGGCGCAGTTCATCGACCTTGGCCAGCAGGAGGTCGAACAGCTCAACGAGAGCCAGATCAGGGGCGCGGCGAACGCCGTCGCCTGGCACCCAGACGCGGATCTTGAAGCCTTCGTGAGGGCGACGCTCGATCGGCTCGGACGGTAGGGAACGCCCGTCCTGATTCTGGGCCCCGCGCACGAGCAGATGTCGATCAGGTGGCACTTCAGGTGGCAGGATGAGCGCGCGCAGCTGGGCACGCCCCGTGACCGACGAATGGGCGCATCAGGCCGCCGTCGGTCATCGAATATCGTGCGTGAAATGTGGTGCCGAAGCCGGGGATCGAACCCGGACGAGGTTGCCCTCAACGGTTTTTGAGACCGTCGCGTCTGCCTGTTCCGCCACTTCGGCACGCGTGATTCGTGCTCAGCACCCATCCGAGAGCGGCCAGGAACGGCCACCAGCGGCCATCCGTGGACCCCCGTGTGGGGTCCACGTGGGGTCCACCTCGGACGACTCGGTACTCCCCACGACGGGGCAGCGGGACGGCCGGGATGGAGCGGGACTGGGCATCACGCCGGCGATCGTACACCGGCGAGGAGGCAGGATCGGGCGCCGGCGACCCGGGTGATCGGACCGCTCGGGGCCACCTCGCGCAGGGCCCGGTGCGGCATCGCATCAGAAGCCTCGCGGCGCCGCCTACAGTGCCAGGGTGAGGGCGGCAACGGCGACAACCTGACGACGACCGGGGTCTCCATGACTGAAGTCTCCCCGAGCCGCCGGGGCCGAGCCGCCTGTTCTCATTCACAGGATCTGAACCCGGGCCCTCGTCCGGCACGGCCCCGTTGACGGGTGCCCCTGTAGATCCCCCGCAGCACTCCCGGCGCGCCGCGCAGCCGCTGCGCTGATACGATCGACGGGTTCCCGTGAAGACGCGCGTGCCGCTCGCGTATCAACTGCTGATCTACCAGGTCGGCGTGCTGCTGCTGGCCATCGTCGCCGGCGCAGCGCTGATCTTCTGGCAGGCGCGCCAGGAACTGGACCGGCAGTACGAGCAGCGCGCGCTGGCCGTGGCCGAGAGCGTGGCGGCGATCCCCAGCGTCCAGGAGGCCCTCCTGGCGGGTGATCCGACGGGATTCATCCAGTCCACCGCGGAGGCGCTGCGTCACGAGACCGGCGCGAGCTACATCGTGGTGGCCAACCGGCAGGGGATCCGGTTCTCGCATCCGGACGCGGCCCTGATCGGCAAGCCCATCGACGAGAGCCCGGCGACCGTGCTCGCGGGGAACAGCTGGGTGGGCGTGCAGCGCGGGACGCTCGGCGTCTCGGCCCGGGGCAAGGCGCCCATCCGCTCGGGCGGCCAGGTCATCGGCATGGTGTCGGTCGGGTACCTCGAGACCAGTGTCGGCAGCCATCTGCTCGGGGAGCTGCCGATGTACGGGCTCGGGATCACGGTCTCGTTGCTGCTCGGCGTGGCGGGGTCACTGCTGCTGGCCCGACGCCTGAAGCGCCAGACGCTCGGGCTCGAGCCGTACGAGATCACCGGGCTCCTGGAGGAGCGCGAGGCAAGCCTGCACGGGATCCGCGAGGGGGCGCTCGCCACGGACCGGGATGGCCGTATCACCCTCGCGAACCCCGAGGCGATCCGGCTGCTGGCGCTGCCGCCCGATGCGCTGGGCAAGCCCACCGGGCAGGTGCTCCCCCCTGGCCGGACCGCCGACTTCGTGGCCGGCCGCCTGAAGGACGCCGACGAGCTGCTCCTGTCGGGCGACAAGGTCGTCCTCGCGCGCCGGC
>JAJYGO010000014.1 GCA_021785115.1 Chloroflexota bacterium
GCCGGTCGCCGAACGCGTGGAACGTGTGGATGGCGGTGTCCACGTACCCGTACGGGACCAGCCGGTCCACCCTGGCCTGCATCTCGTCCGCGGCGCGGTCCGTGAACGTGAGCGCGAGGATCTCCGCCGGGCGCGCCCGGCGGGTGCCGATGAGCCAGGCGATCCTCCGGGTGATCACCCGGGTCTTGCCCGTCCCGGCGCCCGCCACCACCAGGAGGGGGCCATCCCCGTGGGTCACCGCCCGGCGCTGCGCCGCGTCCAGGCCCCGCAGCAGCTCCGGGACGCCCGGGTCGGCCGGCGCCGGGGCCGGCGAGGGCGGATCGACCGGGGACGGCGGGCCCGGCGATGGCGCCGATGTCGCGCGGGCGGGGGCAACGGGGGCGATCGAGATCACGGCGCAACGATGCCGGGGCGCCGTGCCACCTTGTCCGTCACGACCTGGCGACCCGGGATGCTATCCTTGCCGACCGAGCGCCCCGCCGTTCCGATCCGATTGCACGAGGTCCCACCGCGAGATGAGCAAGCGTGCGCGCGCCGCGCGCCCCAACAGGCGCCAGAGGCCCCAGCCGAGCGCTGCTGCGCAGCGTGCCGCGACCCCCCGCCGCTCCGCCGCCGCGACCGAGGTCGCCCAGGCCCCGGCGGCCGCGAGCGTGACGCAGGACCAGGTGCCGGCAACGGATCAACCCGCCCCGTCGCCGCGCGCGGCGACGTCGCGCCCCCAACCGCGCACCGCCTCCCGCCCCGGCAGCCTGCTCGCCCAGAAGGCGGCGACCGAGTACGTCTACGTCGCCCAGGACCTGCGCCGCATCGGGACCTTCGCCGGTGGCGCGGCCGTCCTGATGGCGCTCGTCTGGCTCCTGGTGGACTTCGCGCACGTCATCGCGCTCTGAACCCGGCGCGCGTCCCGGGGCGCGACTCGTCCCGGGGACCCGCGTGCTCCGGCCCCTGGTCCGCCCTGGCACCGGCGGCGCTGCCGGAACGTCCCGCACCGCGCGGGGATCCCATGCCGCCACCGGGACACGGCACCTCGCCGCGAAGGCAGCGTCGCTCGTCCTCGTCGCGATCCTCGCGGGTTGCGGCGGCTCGCCCGCGACCGGTGCCCCGGGATCCTCGCCCGCGTCGACCGCGGCCGCCCCATCGTCCTCCGTCTCCTCGGTCCATGCGACCGCATCGCCGACCGTCGAGGCGCCGGCCTCCGCATCGGCCCCGCAGGGCGTCCAGCCGCCCGCCCTCACCCCGGCGCTGGCGGCGCGACTCGCGGCCACCCTCCGTCGCGTCCGGTCTGCCGACCACCTGCCCGGGATCCAGGTCGTGGTGGGCTACCGCGGGGGCTGGACCTGGAGCGCCCACGCCGGGATGGCAGACCTGGCCACCGGTCAGCCCGTCACCAACGACACGCTCTTCGACGCCGGCAGCATCACCAAGACCTTCGTCGCCACGCTGACGCTGCAGCTGGTGGACGAGGGCGTGCTCCGCCTGGACGATCCCGTGACCCGCTGGGTGACCGGCGTGCCGGGTATGACCGGTGTCACGATCCGCGAGCTGCTCGACCACACCAGCGGGATCGACGACCCGTTCGAACACCCCCCGCTGCTCGACGCCCTGGGCGCGCACCCCCGGACGGCATGGACACCGGCCCGGGTCCTGCGCTACGTGGGCCCGCGCCACTTCGCCCCGGGCCGCGGCTGGTACTACTCCAACGCGAACTACCTGCTCCTCGGTGAGATCGTCCAGGCCGCCACCGGCCAGAGCGTGGCCTCCCTGCTGCGCCAGCGCTTCCTGGTGCCGCTCGGCCTGTCGCACACGTTCCTGCAGGGAGAGCAGCCCGTATCGGGACAGGCCGCGCACGGCTACGACTCCGCGCCCACCGGCCGGCCGGTGGATCTCTCGGATGGGTCGGGCTACCTGCCCTTCACGTCCCTGGCCACCGCCCTCGGGACCGCCGGCGCGCTCGTCACGACCGCGGGCGACCTGGCACGCTGGGCGCAGGCGCTGTACGGCGGCGATGTCCTGCCCCCGGCGACCCTGTCGGCCATGCTCGACGTCGGGCTCACGCGCGGGCTGCATCCCCGCTGGCCCTACGGGCTCGGCGTGCAGGAGATCACGTACCGCGGACAGATCTCCTGGGGGCACTCCGGGCTCCTGTCGGGGTTCCACGCCGCCATGCGCTACTTCCCCGCCACCGGCCTGACCATCGTGGTGCTGATGAACGACGACACGGTGAACCCCGACGCGGTGGTGGCCACGCTGCTCGATGCGCTGGAGGCGGGCGCTCCGGGCGCCGCCCGGCCCCCCGCGTCGCCGGCCGCGGCCCCGGCATCGCCGACGGCGCTTCCGGCCCCTCCCTCGGCACGTCCCTGACGGTCGGGCGTACCGTTCCGGTGTCGCCTGCCCGGCGTGACCGCGCCGGACCCACACCGTACCCGGGAGTCAGCGCGGTGACGATGCAGCATTCGACCTTCGCCGACGGCCCTGCCCGGTTCGGGGCATGGCACACCCGAGCGAACCACCACGCGCGGCCCCGCCCGACACGTGCACGCGTCGCTGCGGGTGCCGCAGCACTCTCCCTGGTCCTGCTGGCGAGCTGGCCGGGGGGCGCCATGGCCGTTCGTGCCGCCTCCCGGGCGGGAGTCTCGCAGGGAACGGCGGCCGCGCAGCAGCCCCTGCTCCCCGGGCCGGTCCCAGCCGGGCTCGCGACCGACGCGGTCCTGGTCCAACCCACCGCCCCGCCGCCGCCGTTCACGCCGGCGATCACCGCCAGGCTGACGGCGGCGCTCTCCCGGCTCCGGGCAGCCGATCACCTTCCCGGCATCCAGGCCGTGGTCCGCTACCCGGACGGGGCCGCGTGGAAGGGCCACGCGGGGTTCGCCGATCTCGCCGACCACCAGGTCATGGGCACCCTCACCCTGCTGGACGCGGGCAGCATCACCAAGACGTTCGTCGCCGCCCTCGCCATCCAGCTCGCCGGCCAGGGCGTCTTCGGCCTGGACGACCCGGTGGAACGCTGGCTGCCGGACCTCCCGTACGTGAGCGGCGTCACGATCCGCGAGCTGCTCGACCACACCAGCGGGATCGAGGATCCCTTCAACAACAAGCCGTTCCTGGCGGCCCTCGGCGACCATCCGAGCAGGGCCTGGACGGCGGCACAGGTCCTCGCGCAGGTCGGCAAGCCGTATTTCGCACCCGGCCAGGGCTGGGCCTACTCGAACGCCAACTACATCCTCCTCGGGCAGGTCATCGAGCGGGCCACCGGCCAGCCGCTCGCCACGCTGCTGCGCCAGCGGCTCTTCGGCCCGCTCCGGCTGACCCACACCTACCTGCAGGGCGAGGAGCCGGTGAGCGGGCCGGTCGCGCACGGGTACGAGTACACCAGCTACCGGACCTGGAAGGTCAAGGATCTCTCCGACGGGTCTCCGTACCTGCCCTTCACCTCGCTCGCCACCTCGCTCGGCGCGGCGGGCGCTCTCGTCACCACCGCCGACGACCTGGCCCGATGGGCGCTCTACCTGTACCGGGGACGCGTCCTGCCCCCGGCCGAGCTCTCGCAGATGCTCGATTTCGGGCTGACCAGCGCCTTCCACCCGACGCTCCCCTACGGGCTCGGCGTCCAGCGACGCAGCCTGGACGGCCTCGGGTCCTGGGGCCACGCCGGATCCCTGTCCGGGTTCCGGGCGGCCATGCGCTACTTCCCCTCGGCGGGCGTCTCGATCACGGTGATGGCCAATGGCGAGGACATCGACCCGGATGCGGCGGTGGCGTCCCTGCTGGCGGCCCTGTACCCCCCGGCGGGAACGTAGGCGCGGCCCACCGCGGCTCCTGCGCCGGCCAGCCCATCCGGCACCGCCGGGAGCCGTCGCCCGGCGCTCGGACGCGGCGACACCGGGGGCGACCTGCGCCGACGACCCGGCCGGCCACGTGCGGGTACGCTGTGCGTCCGTGACCACCGCCACCCGACCACAGGACCCCAGCCCCTGGCTGGAGCGCATCCGGCCCGTCCCCGCCACCCGCTACGACGCCCTGAACCCGTCCACGCGCCTCGTCCTCGGCCTGGCCACCGCCGTGGTCGACCTCGTGGTGCCGGGGCTGGCGGGACCGCTCGTGGCGCTCGCGGTCGCGGGCATCTCGGCGCTCGTCGCGCGCAACGTGGCGCGGGTGACCCGGCCCGCGCTCCTGGTCGCGGTCCCACTGGGGATCCTGGTCGTCGCGGAGCGCCTCCTCCTCGGCTCCCGCAGCGGCGGAGCGGCCGCCGCCTCTCCACTCGACGCGTCCCTCCTCGGCCTCGAGGTGCTCCTGCGCGTCGGCGTGCTGATCGCGACGGTGCTGCTCTTCGCGGATACCACCGACGGCCGCGTCCTCGCCCTGGACCTGGAGCGGCGCGGGATCTCCCGCCGCCTCACCTACGGGACCCTCTCGGTCCTCGGCCTGGGACCCGCGGTCCGTGCGCGCATCGCGCAGATCACGGCGGCGCAGCGGGCCCGCGGCCTCCGCGTGGGCGGCGGACCGTTCGCGGCGTTCCGCGCCCGACTGCCGCTCGTCTTCCCCACCCTCGTCTCGGCGCTCGGCGACTTCGCCGAGGGCAGCCTGGCCCTGGAGTCACGTGCCTCGGGACGCCACGGCGCCCGGACGCTCCTGTGGTGGCCGCCGGACCGGGGGGCCGAGCGGGCGCTCCGCTGGGTCCTGGCCGCGCTGATCCTGGCGGTCGTCCTTCTCCGGCTGGCGGGGAGGCTGGGCTGATGCTCCACCTGCTCTGCCGCCGCTACACCTACCCCGTCATGACCGAGCCCGCCCTCGGCCCCCTGGAGCTGGCGGTGGACCACGGCGAGGTCGTGGGCCTGATGGGACCCAACGAGGCGGGCAAGACCACACTCGGCCTCGTCCTCTCCGGGATGGCCCCGGCGGTAGTGGGCGGCGTCCTGGACGGCTCGCTCGAGATCGACGGCACCGACACGCGCGGCCAGCCGGCCCACGAGCTGGCACAGCGCGTGGGCTACGTGGCCCAGAACCCGGCCACGCAGCTCAGCCACCTCAGCCGCACCGTCTACGAGGAGGTTGCCCTCGGGCCCATGAACCTCGGCCTCTCCCGGGACGAGATCGTCGAACGCGTCGACGACGCGCTCGCGCGCCTGGGCATCGAGGAGCTCGCGCTGCGGGACCCGCGCCGGCTCTCCGGTGGCCAGGCCCAGCTGGTCGCGATCACCTCGCTGCTGGCGATGCGGCCGAGCCACCTCGTGCTCGACGAGCCCACCTCACAGCTCGATCCGGCGGGTTCGCGCCTGGTCCGCCGGGCTCTCGCGGAGCTGGTCCGCCAGGGCGCGGCGCTCGTCCTGATCGAGCACAAGGCCGACCTGATGGACGGCCTCTGCCGACGCATCGTCGTGCTGGACCACGGCCGGATCGTGCTGGACGACGCGGCCGACGCGGTCTTCGGGCACCCCGACTTCCTGCGCCTGGGGCTCGTGCCCCCTGCGCGGGTGCGGCTTCATCGGCTCGGCGCGAGCGCGGGCGTCACGCTGGACCCGCAGCGCCTCGCCGCGGCCCTGGACGACGGAGCGCGGTCGTGAGCGCGGCGCGGGGATCGGCGAGCACCCAGGCCGACGCACGGGTGCCGGCGACCGCTCGGGCGCTGGGCGAAGGTCGGGCCGTCCCGGGGATACGGCTGGACGAGGTGGGGTTCGTGTACCCCGACGGGACGCGCGCCCTCCGCTCGGTCTCGCTGGAGATCCCGCCCGGCAGCGGCGTGGCGATCGTGGGCGAGAACGGCAGCGGCAAGTCCACCCTGCTCCGCCACCTGGACGGCCTGCTGCGCCCCACCGAGGGACGGATCCTCCTGGACGGCCGCGACGTCCGACGGGATCCGGTGGAGACTCTCGCCGCCACCGTCGGCCTGGCCTTCCAGGACCCCGACCTGCAGATCTTCGCCGAGCGGGTGGACGACGAGGTGGCCTTCGGGCCCCGCAACCTCGGCCTGTCCGGCGAACCACTCGCCACGGCGGTCCGCGAGGCGCTGCAGGCGGTCGGACTCGAGCGCGCGGAGGCCGCCAACCCGTTCAACCTCGGCTACTCGCGCCGGAAGCTCGTCGCGCTCGCGTCGATCCTCGCCATGCGCGTGCCGGTGCTCGCCCTCGACGAGCCCACCACCGGACAGGATGGCCCCGGCCTGGCCCGCGTGGTCGCGGTCGTCCGCAGCGCCCTGGCCGAGGGTCGCACGGTGATCGCGACCAGCCACGACATGCGCTTCGTGGCCGAGACCTTCCCCCGGATCGTGGTGCTGCGCGGGGGCCGGGTGATCGCCGATGGTTCGCCGGCCCAGGTCTTCGCCCCCGCGAACGGCGACCTGCTCCGTTCGACCCACCTCGAGCCTCCCGCCGCGGCGCGCGTCGGCGCGGCGTTCGGGCTGGGCTCCACCCCCACCGAGGAGTCGCTGCTCGCCGCCCTCCGCGAGCGGGCCTGATCCGGGGCCAATCCGCCGGCGCCTCGCGCGCGAACGGCACGGCAGAGGATCGCGTCGTCACGCTCCTGCAACGCGGCTCTATTGCATAGCGTCGCAATAACCGTATGATCTGCGGAACACCGCACCGAGGAAGTCGTCCCATGACCGCCGTCTGGCGAATGCTCCGCGCTCCCAGCGACATCCGGAACCGGGTGATCGCGATCTACGCCGTCCTCGTCGGGCTGACCATCGCCTGCTACGCGCTGCTGGTCGCGCTCAGCGTTCCGTACCCCCAGCTGGTCAGCGCCGGCTTCCTGGCCTACACCCTCGGCCTGCGCCACGCCTTCGACGCGGACCACATCGCCGCGATCGACAACACCACCCGCAAGCTGATGCAGGACGGGCAGCGCCCGGTGGGCGTCGGGCTCTTCTTCTCGCTCGGGCACTCGTCGGTGGTGGTGCTCCTCTCGGTGCTCCTCGCGATCTCCGCCTCGGTGGCCAGCGACATCCCGGCCCTGCGCAGCACCGGCGCGCTGGTCGGGACCAGCGTCTCGGCCACCTTCCTGCTGCTCATCGGGATCATCAACCTGGTGGTCCTGGTGGATGTGTACCGGCTCTTCCGCCAGGTCTCCACCGGCGGCGATTACAGCGACCAGTCGCTCGAGCAGCTCCTGCAGAACCGCGGGATCCTGGCCCGCATCTTCCGCCCCATGCTCCGCCTCGTCCGGAAGAGCTGGCACATGTACCCGGTGGGGTTCCTGTTCGGGCTCGGCTTCGACACCGCGAGCGAGGTGGCCCTGCTCGGACTGGCCGCCACGGCGGGGGGCGACAGGATCCCCGTGATCTTCATCCTCGTCCTGCCGGCCCTCTTCGCGGCCGGGATGATGACCATGGACACCACCGACCAGATCCTGATGCTGGGCGCCTACGGCTGGGCCTTCCTGCGCCCCATCCGGAAGCTCTACTACAACCTGACCATCACCTTCATCTCGGTGGTGATCGCCTTCGTGGTGGGCGGGATCGAGGTCCTGAGCATCCTGGCCTCGCAACTCCGCCTGTCCGGCGGGATCTGGACCTTCGCGGGCAACCTGGACTTCGGCACGCTCGGCGTGGCCATCGTGGGGATCTTCGTGATCAGCTGGGTCGGATCGACGGTGATCTACCGCCTGAAGGGCTTCGACCGACTGGGCATGGAGCCGGCGGAGGGCTCCGAGTCCGCCGCCTGAACCGGCGGCCGTGCGCCGGCCGGTCAGCCTCCGGCCGCGCCGCTCCCGATGATCCGCACCGCCTCCTCCGCCGCCCCCCGGCCCTGTGCCACGCAGTCGGGGATCCCGACGCCGCGGTAGGGCGCACCGGCGAGGAGCAGGCCCGGCACCTCCCCCGCCGCCGCGAGCACGGACGCCACCCGGTCCAGGTGGCCCACCGTGTACTGCGGCATCTGGCCGCTCCACCGGGCCAGGCGTGCCAGCACCGGCTCTCCCCGGGCGCCCAGCGTGGTCGCCACGTCGCGGATCGCGGCTCCGACGAGGTCGCGGTCCGGCATCGCGATCGCCGCGCCGCTGCGGGATCCCACGTACGCACGGATGAGCACGCGGCCCTCCGGCGCACGCCCCGGCCACTTGTTCGAGCTGATGGTGCACGCGTCGATCGACAGCCGCTCGCCGGCGGCCACCAGGAAGCCGTGCCCCACGGGCGGCGACGGGAACTGGCCCGCCTCGTAGCCCAGGGAGACCACCGCCGTGGTGCCGTGCGGGATGGTGCGGAGGCCGGCGGCCGCGGCCGGGGCCACCTCGTCGAGCAGCCGTGCCGCCTCGGGCCCGGGGGCGGTCAGGATCGTGACCTCGGGCCGCAGGACCTCGCCCGATGCCAGCCGTGCCTCCACGCCGCTCCCCGTGCGCGCGAGCGCGGCCACCGGCGTGCCCGTCCGGATCGCCACGGCCGACGAGGATGCCAGCGCGCCGAGCAGCCCCTCCACCAGCTGGCCGACCCCGCCGGAGAGGGTCACGAACGGCGACCCCACGCCGGCGCGCGTGCCCTGCGCGGCACTCGCGCGCCGCGCTCGTCCCGCCGCCAGGCTGGCCAGGAACAGGCTCCGGTGGTCGCGCTCCGCGTCGCGGAGCTGCGGCACCACGGCCTGCAGGCTGAGCTCGTCGATCGAGGTGCCGTACACCCCGCCCAGCAGCGGCCCGGCCAGCCGGTCCACCAGGGCGGGGCCCAGGCGGCGGCGCAGGTACACGCCGACGCCCACGTCGCGGGCCAGGCCGTCGCGGGGCAGGACCAGGTCGAGCCCCATGCGCAGCTTCTGGAGCGGCGAGAAGAGCGGCGTGGTGATGAACGGCTGCAGCCTCGTGGGGAGGACCAGCCCCATCTCCTGGGGGAGCGGTACCAGCCGTCCGCCGATGCGGATGTGGACCACCCGCGGCTCCAGGGGACGCACCACCGCCTCCTCCAGGCCGAGCGACCGGACCAGCTGCATCCCGGCGGGACGGTAGCTGACGAACGAGTCCGGGCCCATCTCGACGAGGAACCCGTCGATGCGCTCGGTGCGCAGCTTCCCGCCCAGGCGGCCGGAGGCCTCCACGAGCGTCACCGACACCCCGGCCTCCGCCAGCGCATGCGTCGCCGCGAGCCCGGTGATCCCCCCGCCGATCACCAGCGCCTGCATGGGAGACTGCCCTCCGGTCTGCGTCAGTCCGCGTCGGGCTCTGCGGAGGGGACGTACGGGCAGAGCGGATCGGTCTCCAGGTAGTCGCCGGTCCAGACGTAGGCGCGCGCCCGCGACCCGCCGCAGATCGCGACGTAGGGGCATCGCCCGCAGCGCCCCTTGAAGGCGGCGACGTCCCGCAGGCTGGTGAACATCGGGTGGGTGCGGTAGACGTCGACGAGGCTGTCGGTGCGGACGTTCCCGGCCGCGAGCGGCAGGAACCCCGACGGGGAGATCTGGCCGTCGTGGGAGACGAAGACGATGCCGTTCCCGTCGCGTACGCCGAACCCGCGGCCCACCGGCGTCCGGGCGATCGCCTCGTCGTCCAGGCCCTCGGCGCGGAGCCGCCGGATGGCGATCCGCCGGTAGTGGGTGGCCTCGGTCGTCTTGATCGCGAACGGGGCTTCCTTCGACAGGTCGTACAGCCAGTGGTTGAGCCGCTCCGACTGGGCGGGCGAGATCTCCTGCAGGCCCGTTCCCCGGCCGACCGAGATCAGGAAGAAGAGGCTCCAGCGGATGATCCCCAGCCCGAGCATCAGCTCGTAGAGCGCCGGGAGGTCGGGCAGCGTCTCGTCCGTCACCAGCGTGTTGATCTGCAGCGGCAGGCCGGCCCGGTGGGCCCACTCGACGGCGCGCAGCGTCATCTCGAAGGTGCCCTCGACGCCGCGGAACCCGTCGTGGCGAGCCGCGTCCGAGCCGTCGATGCTCAGCGACATCGTCTGGATCCCGGCCGCCTTCAGCGCCGCGAGGCGCTCCGGCGTCATGTCCACGGTGGCGGAGGGCGCCAGCGACGCGCCGATCCCGCGCTCGGTGGCGCCCCGCACCAGCGCCTCCAGGTCCGGCCGCCGGAGCGGGTCCCCGCCGGTGAAGACGACGTGCGGGTACGGGCGGCCGAACCCGGTGATCTCGTCCAGCAGCCGAAATCCTTCGTCGGTGGTCAGCTCGTTGGGGCTGCGCTCCGGCTGCGCGGTGGCTCGGCAGTGCCGACAGGCGAGTCCGCAGGCGAGCGTCGTCTCCCAGTACACGAGCATGGGGGCCCGGGCATACACGTACCCGTCCGGCCGCACCGCGCCCACCGACGGCAGGTGTCCGCCTCCCCCGACGGGGGCGGCGGACGGCGCGCCGGGATGCCCGCCGGGATGCCCCGGGGTGTGCGGGGGAGTGCTCGTCACGTCCATCGCCTGCCTCGCTTCGTGGCTCGCTGCCGCGCGGACTCCGGCCCTGGGCCGGCGAGCCGCGGCGCTCGGGTGCTCCGCGCGCAGGGGACGTGCGGCGGCGGATCCCGACGTCGGACAGTACCACCATTCCCCGACATGACCCGGAGGCCCTGGTGCGCCACGGCGCCCCGCGGGCCGGGGCACCTCGCTGGCCGTGGCACTCCGCTGGCCGCGGCACTCCACGGGCC
>JAJYGO010000015.1 GCA_021785115.1 Chloroflexota bacterium
GCGTGGCTGGCGCTGGCGCCGATGCCGGGGCCGCGGGCGGTACCGCCATGACTTCCGCGGCGGCGAGTTCGCGGGCCATGGCGCGGCCGGCTTCGGTGAACTGATAGCGCGCGTAGGCGGGGCTGGCCACCAGCCCGCGGGCCATCAGTCGGTGCAGTGCGCGCCGGCAGACGCGGGCGTCGAGTCCCGTGGCCCGCGCACAGTCCGCGGTGGAGCGGGCGCCTGCCGCGAGCGTCGCCAGGACGGCCTCGTCAGCGTTCATCACGGCACCCTACCACCCCGTCTGCGGCATCCGAGTCCGGGGCGACTCCCGCGGCTGCCCGCGCCGACTCCTGTACAACCCCGTGACAACCCCGTGACGAGCGGCCGCCGTCGGTGAGCGCGCCGCACCCGCGGAGCGAGCGGTCCGGTGGCGACCCCGTGACGAGCCTCGCGATCGCGGTCCGCGGTTCTCCGCGCCGACTCCCGTACAACCCCGTCACAACCGGCCGGCGACGGCTCGCGGCGCAGGGTGCCGTGCCGCGCCAACTCCCGTACAACCCCGTGACAACCCCGCCGCACGTGGGGAGCCCGGTGGGTCCGCTCACCGGCCGGCCGCGCCGCTGTCACCGTCGGCCAGGAGCCGGGCCAGGGTGGCCGTCCCGATGCCCAGACGACGGGCCGCCTGGCGGCGCGAGAGGGTTCCTGCGCCGATCGCCGCCCGGACCGCCGGCCACTGCCGGGCGAACCCGGGACGCGCGGTCACCGGCGGCCGGCCGATGTGGGCCCCCTGCCGGGCGGCGTGGCGCATCCCCTCCCGGACGCGGTCGGCGATGAGTTCGCGCTCCATCTCCGCGACGGCGGCCAGGATGGTGAAGACGAGCCGGCCGGTCGGGGAGGTAGTGTCGAGCTCGGGCTGGGTGAGGGCGGCGAAGCCGACCCCGTGATGCTCGAGATCCCGGAGGGTGGCCAGGGCGTGCAGCGTGGAGCGGAAGGCCCGGTCGAGCTTCCACACCAGCACGAGGTCGACCCTGCGCCGGGCCGCGTCCGCCAGGAGCCGCGCCCAGGCGGTCCGGTGGGCGAGGTCCCCGGCGGCCGCCTGGTCGACGTACTCGGCGACCTCCCAGCCGCGCGCCGCGGCGTAGGCGCGCATCGGCTCGAGCTGGAGCTCGGGATCCTGGTCCTTGTCTCGGGTGCTCACCCGGGCGTACAGGGCCACCTGTGGCGGGCGGGGAGGAGTCCCGCTCACCGGAGGATCCCCCGCCGCTTCTGACGGCCGAGCCGCCGGGTGGGCCGCCGGCCCAGACAGCGCGAGCAGCGCGGATCATCGGGTGTTGGGTCTGCCACCAGCCGCGCCGTGGTGGCGGCCAAGGACAGGCCGCACACGCCCTCGACGCGGAGGTCGCGCTCGAGCTCGTCCACGCGGTAGGTGTGGACACGGTGGAGGAGGGCCTCCCCGCGATGGGCGGGAGCGGCGTAGAACCAGCTCACGGCGCCGACCTCGGCTCCCCATCGGCCAGGGCGGCCTCGATTGCCGCGGCCGCCTGCGCGAGGGCCGCCAGATCGCGCTGCCGCGGTCCGCGATTGAGGGCGCTGGGCGGTGTCGACAGGCTGAACGGCGCCTCGAGCCCGGGCGCCATCACGAGCTGGAGATCGACGGTGGCGGAGCAGGCAGCTTGGGCGTGTGCCAGCGCCCGCCGGAGCTGGCCCTCGATGCCAGGACGGACCCGGAGGATGACACGCGGACGCGTGCCCGTCCGGGCGCGTGATGCGATCCGGCCGACGATCGTGGGCGCGGCGCGGGGGGTCCGCGGCACTGGCCGCGCCAGCTCCCGGTGCCGGCGGGCGCGCGCCGCGCGCAGGGTGGCGCGACGGTTGGTCATGACGCGACCTCCAGATCGGCGCCGGGGAAGAGGTTGAGCTGCGTAGGTCCGGCCTGGGGGTCCGCGGCCGTGCCACGACGGCGGGACAGGTTCACCCGACAGCGGGTCGAGCAGGTGCGTCGGAGGTGCGGGCTGGCGGGGAGGGGCCCCCCGCATGCCTCGCAGCGGCCCGTCCTTGGTGCCGTCATGGCCCCAGAAGGTGTTACACGGGGGTCGCTGGTGTCATTGACCATCCCCGCCCCGTGTAACAGATCCTGGGCCGCCGTGGGTTGGACGTCGGGGGCGTCAGATGCCGTCTCGGCGACCGTCTCGACGGTGCTCCCGTCGAGGATGCCGGCGAGCGACTGCTCGGCGACCGGCGACGGTTCGGCGAGCAGCGCTACCCCGACGGCCGCGACCTGCGGCTCGCCGGGCGCCTCACGGCGCAGCAGGCGGCTGAACCGGCAGGCGTCGTGGGCGGTCTCGAAGGTGGCGACGGGCGCACCATCCTTCCGGCCGTAGTCGAACCCGAAGACCACGCAGGGCCGCCAGCCGGGCGCGGTCAGGGTCTCCGAGACGTAGGCGCGGAGCGACTGCCCGTGCTCGTACGGGACCTCCACGCGGTCCAGGAGCGCGCGGAGGGCGTTCGGATCCGCGGCCGATGGCACGTGAGCGACCGGAGCGGCAGGCACGATGTCCCGACTCACGACACACCTCCGTCAAATTCGGTCCTGGGCGCCGGCGGGGCATCCGGATCGGTCGCACCGCGGCCGTACTCGTGCTCGGCGACGAAGTGGCGCTCGTAGAACTCGCGCGAGATGAAGGGTCCCGCGTGGCACTGTGGGCACAGCCCGTCGTTCGGAGATGGGGCGACGGGCTGGTTGGCGGCGTCGGCTTCCCGGTCTTCCGGTTTCACCGGAGCGGTTGGCGTACTTTCTTCACGCGCGCGCGTGGAGGGACTTACGCCAACCGATTCACGAGACCGGGAATCCGGAGATCCTGACTGCGCGTCCGGAGGGTCCCCGGGACCCTTGAGCCGTGCCCCCTCGAAGAGCTTCCGGCCGTGACCGTCGTCGATCGCCCGCACGCGCCCACGGTCCTCAAAGGCGGCTCCGAACGCTCGGCTCTTCATCCGCTCACCAAGCGGAACGCTCTCGGCCTCACACCACGCCTGGTACTCCCCGTGCAGATCACGAAGGCTGACCTTGCCGTCGGCCGCATACACAACGCGATCGGCGATGAATCCGGCGAGCTGGTCCTCGTCGGATCGGTAGGTCGCTGTCTTGGACTGGACCGCGGCGGGGAGGGGCCAGAGCGACTGGCCCTTGGCTGCCTCGACGGCGCCCCGCACCGCCCAGGCGAGGATGCCCGGGGCCTGCGCGTAGAGCTTGTCCAACAAGCCGGTCTCTTCGGGCGGATCGGCGCTCTTCTCGCCGGCCTTGCGGAAGTGCACGACGTACGGCACCGCCGCGATTCGCCGCCAGGTCCCCTCCGAGGCATCGTCGACCACCGGCAGGTGATTGGTGACCAGGTGGATCGTGTGGGTCGGCTCCCAGGCGGTCTGCTTGCCGAAGACCTCACGTCCCGAGAGCGCCTCGATCGAGACAAGCCGCTTGAGGGTCCCCCCTCGCAGCTTGGCGCCTTGGTCGGGCTCGGCCATGAACGCGATCCGCGCGCCGCGGAGGGGCATCAGATCGGGCGTCGCGGCCCCGGCTCGGCGCCGGGCATCGAGCAGCGTCTCCACCCCCACCACGACCCCGTACTCGCCAACCGCCCGCTTCAGGACCTTCATGAAGACGGACTTCCCGTTGTTACCGGCGCCGTGGTGGATCGGGAGCACCTCCTCCAGCGGCTTCCCAATGAGGGAACTGCCCACGAGCCGGCGGATCCACTCGACCAGCTCGTCGTCGCGGGCGAAGATCTCCGCAAGGAACTGGTCGAAGCGCGGGCATGTCGCCTCGGTGCTGTACACGATCCCCGTGGAGAGGCTGATCATGTCCTCCGGCCGGCCGGCTCGGAGCTGTCCCGTTCGCAGGTCGACGACGCCGTTCTCACAGCCGAGCAGATACGGGTCGCGATCCCAGGCGTCGCCGGCCGTGGCGATCGGGTCCATCGTCGAGGCGATCGCGAGGCCGCCGCTGATGGCCCTGTCCGAGGCGCCGCCGTCCTGGATCCCCCTCAGGGCAGCCGTCCTGGCCTTCTCGTCGGCGGGAGGATCGAGAAGAGCCCTCCTGTACCGCTCGGCGAGGACGCGGAGCCACAGCTCCTTCACCACGCCCTTGTGATCGGGCGTCCAGTGGTGCTGCGACCACAGCATCCACTGCTTGCTCCCGTGGTCGAACCGGACCCGCGTGCCCAGCATCCTGGCGAAGTACCAGGCCGCCAGCGACTCGCGCGTCAGGTGGTCCGGCACGTCGGCCGAAGGCTCTGCCAGCGGGAAGTCGTCCAGGAGCCCAGCGTCGGCCCTTCCCCAGTCGGGATGAAGGTCCATCGCCGTCACCTCGCCGTGCTCGAACCCCGGGAGGTCGCTGGCATCGGGCTGCGGCCGCCCGGTGCCGTCGACGAACTGGGCCGGCTCGGTCCCGGGTGTTGACTCGCCGTACCGTCGGGCATGCTCCCGGCCGCCTACAGGGCGTGCCGTTCCGCCGTGGGGTGTATTGTCAGGGGGCTGGGGCTGTGCGGTCGTGGCACACCTCCGGCGCGGCCGCTCCGGGCATCTCACCTGCCGGGGCGGCCTTGTTTGTGGCCTGCGTAGTGGGGCCACAGAATTCGGGAACACGCCGGGCGTTCATCGTCCCGCTCCCCGTCGGCGGCCGTCCTTGCCGGCCCGCGCCTGCGCGCTGGCGAGAGCCAGGCGCAGCATGTGAGCGTGCATGGCCTGCTCGGCGCGAATGGCGCGCTCCTGAGGGTCGAGGACGCCCTCCGGGTCGACCACCCGCTCCCACTTGGAGCGGAAGGCCGCCCGGGCGGCCGCGGTCATGGCTGCCCCGCCATGGCGCGACTGCGCGGTGAGGCCCCCCACGCGGCCCCACGCCGCGCGCTGCTGCGGCGTCATCGCGCGCGGCCCCCGAAGAGGAGCCCCTCGTCCACCCCAAGAGCCGCAGCGGCGCGCCGGCGGAACGCGGGCCAGGGCGCGAGGCGCCCGTGCTCGATCGAGGACAGCAAGCCGGGATTCACGCCGCAGGCCCGCGCGAGCTCACGCCCAGTCATCCCTCGGGCGAGGCGAACCGAGCGAAGCATCGAGTCGGGAGTGGCGCCCGCGCGTGTCATGTGAGCGACACTAGCGGCGTCCCCGTGGCCCCGTTACCGGCTCGCCGGCCTCCCGGTGCGTGGGCTGAGCCGCCTAGTCACCCAACACATGGCGCCGAATTAACAAAACGCGGCGCGGAATTAGCACAACAATGCACCGGCGGCCCGGCCCGATCAGGGCTCTTCCGTGCGCACGGAGAGCGCATGCTTAGGCCGAGACGGCAGGAACAACTCGCCGCCCCCGCGTGGTCAAACGCGCCAATAGGGACGGCCGCGGCATTTGCGATGAACTTCAGTGCGGCCGGTGCGGGAGGTTCGCCAGACGATCGCCGGGGCTGAGGCGCCGCGCCACCTCGCGGGCGCGCTCCGCGGCCGCGGAGGCGCCGTAGCGCTGCACCATGGCGCGGCTCTTCCAGCCCGCCACCTGCATGAGGTCGCCCTCCTGCATGCCGGCGGCGAGCATCTGGTGGGCGTACGTGTGGCGCAGCTGGTGGGGGTGCACGTGGAGCCCCACCGCCCGCCCTCGGTCGCCGATCATCTGGCGGATCCCGGAATCGGTGAGCCGCCCCTTCAGGCCCAGCCACAGCCAGGGGAGGGCGGCCTGGGGATGGTGCCGGCGCGACCGGCGCCCCACGTTCAGGTAGCGATCCAGCGCCGCCACGGCGGCGTCGCCGAGCTGGAGGGTCCGCTCCCGGCGGCCCTTGCCGACCACCCGGAGGCGTCCCTGCTCGAGATCGACGTCGTCGGTGGTCAGCCCAGCCACCTCGCCCAGGCGTGCCCCGGTGTCGATGAAGACCATGAGGATGGCGTGATCGCGCCGCCCGGCGAAGCTCTTGTCGCGCTCACACACGCCGAGGAGCTGGTCGAGCTCCTTGTCGCGCAGCACGGGGGGCGGCGCCTCCGGCAGGCGCGGCGGGCGCATGTGGGCCAGGGGGCTCTCCCGGACCTCGCCCTCCTCCTGCAGCCAGCGGAAGAACGCCTGGACGCCCCGGTACCGGTTGTGGGCGGTGGCCGGCTTCCAGCGCGCGAGCACGGCCTCGATGAACGCCTCGAGGTGCTCACGCCGGATCGCGGCCGGGCTGCGGGGCATGCCCTGCGCGGCGAGGAAGGCGTCGAGCTGGCGCGCCGAGGTGGTGTAGGTCTCGACGGTGGCCGGGGAGAGGTTGTTGGCCCGGCAACTACGGGCGAAGCTCGGGATCAGTGCGGCGAGTTCGCTCGATGGGGTAGTATCTGCGCTGCTGCCGACGGCGTCCGACATCACGAAGGTGCTCCTGCTGGTAGTCCCGAACAGACCCAGCATGCGCTCTCCAAGCGGTGAAGGTCAAGCCGGTGGCAGCAGAACTCGCAGGCATGATCTGTCAGCGAGCACGAAACGTGGGCGGTTGGCTCAGTCGGTTAGAGCGCGTGCTTGACATGCACGAGGTCACAGGTTCGATTCCTGTACCGCCCACCAGATACCTAACGCGATGAACGGAACCCGCGGGCGGGCGGGGCGCCACAGAGAGCCCGGGTCAGAGGGCTGCGAGCCCGGACGCCAACCCCCTCGTCCGCACCACCCGTGAGCGGCCGGCGAACCGGCCCGGGGGCTGCCCGTTAGCGCGGCCATCGGAGCGCGTGCGCGGCCGATCGTGCACGAAGGCGGGTGGAACCGCGGAAGGTACGGCCTTTCGTCCTGTCGGGACGAAGGGCCGTTTTCGTTGCAGTGGAGGCGCGGGATGAGCGAGCAGCAGGCGAAGGGGAGCATCGGGGGCGCCACGGGCGCGGCGCCAGGCCGCGCGGACGAGCCGGAGGATCTCGCCCTCGAGGCGCCCACCCTGGGCTCCGCGGACGAGCTGCTCGACGCGCATGCCGGTGACGCGCTGGATCCGATGCGCCACTCCGCCGCCCACGTGATGGCCGAGGCCGTCCTCCAGCTCTTCCCCGACGCGAAGCTGGGGATCGGGCCGGCGATCAGGGACGGCTTCTACTACGACTTCGCCCTCCCGCGCCCCCTCACCCCCGACGACCTGGCGGCCATCGAGGAGCGGATGCGCGCCTCCGTCGCGGCGGATCATCCCTTCGTGCGCTCCGAGCTGGACCCGGACGAGGGGCGGGCGTTCTTCGTCGGGCGGGGCCAGCCGTTCAAGGTGGAGATCCTGGACGACCTGCGCACGGCCGCGGCCGCCGCTGGCCAGCCGGAGCCCATCGTGTCCACCTACCGCCACGGCGACTTCATCGACCTGTGCCGCGGCCCCCACGTCGCCTCCACCGGGAGGATCGGCCCCTTCCGACTCCTGGCCGTGGCCGGCGCGTACTGGCGGGGCGACGAGCACCGGCCGATGCTGCAGCGGATCTACGGGACGGTGTGGGAGACGCAGGAGGAGCTCGACCGCTTCCTCTGGCGGCGCGAGGAGGCGCGGCGCCGCGACCACCGGAGACTCGGGGTCCAGCTCGACCTCTTCAGCTTCCACGACGTGAGCCCCGGCTCGGCCTTCTGGCACCCCAAGGGGCAGCGTCTCTGGCGCACCCTGGAGGCGGCCATGCGCGAGCTGCAGGAGCGGCGCGGCTACCAGGAGGTCTCCACCCCGATCCTGGTCTCGAAGAAGCTCTGGGAGCAGTCCGGCCACTGGGGACACTACGCGGAGAACATGTTCCGGCTGCAGATCGAGGACCAGGACTACAGCCTGAAGCCCATGAACTGCCCCGAGAGCACCATCATCTACCGCAGCCGCGTGCGTTCGTACCGGGATCTCCCGCTGCGGCTCTCCGAGTACGGGCACCTGCACCGGAACGAGCGGACCGGCGTGCTGCACGGCCTGACGCGCGTGCGCCACTTCGTCCAGGACGACGCGCACGTCTACGTGCGACCGGACCAGATCGGCTCGGAGATCGAGGCGCTGCTGGGCGAGGTCACCGAGTCGTACTCGTGGTTCGGGCTCGAGCCGCGCTTCACGTTCGGGACCAGGCCGGACAAGGCGCTCGGCGACCCGGCGCTGTGGGAGCGCGCCGAGACGCTGATCCGCGAGGCGCTCGAGCGATCGGGCGTGCAGTACCGGGTCAAGCCCGGCGACGGGGCGTTCTACGCGCCCAAGATCGACATCCAGATCGAGGACGCGCTGGGCCGCGAGTGGCAGACGGCCACCATCCAGGTGGACCTGGTGATGCTGCCGGAGCGCTTCGACCTCACCTACATCGACGAGCACGGCGAGGCGCAGCGCCCGATCGCGATCCACCGCGCGATCTACGGCTCGCTCGAACGGTTCATCGGCGTCCTCACCGAGCACTTCGCTGGGGCGTTCCCGTTCTGGTGCGCCCCGGTGCAGGCGGTCGTGGTTCCCATCGCGTCGCGCCACAACGACGCGGCGGCCGAGCTCGCCGCGCTCCTCCGTTCCGGGGCGATCCGCGTGGAGGTGGACGATTCCGACAACCGGATGCAGAACAAGATCCGGCTGGCCCAGGAGCAGAAGGTCCCCTACATGCTGGTCCTCGGCGACCGCGAGGTGGAGGGCCGCACGGTGGCCGTGCGGACCCGCGCCGGCGTCCAGGAGCCGCCCGTCGGCTGGGACGTCCTGCGGCAGCGGCTGGTCGAGGAGGCGGCCGCCCGTCGACCGTAGGGCGGTGCGGTCCAGTCGGGTTTGCCGAGCGTGAAACGTCCGTGCTATAGTCCGCCGGGCGACCGGACCGGTCGGGCGCTGTGGCGCTCGATGCGTCGGCCGCTGTTCATTCGTACCAGCATCAGCCGAGGGGATCCAGCCTGAGCCGAGACCTGCGCGTCAACCAGATGATCCGCGTGCCCGCCGTGCGGGTGGTGGACGAGGACGGTGCCCAGCTGGGCGTGCTACCCACGCACGAGGCGCTCCGGCTCGCGCAGGAACGGGGATACGACCTCGTCGAGGTCGCTCCCATGGCCGTCCCGCCGGTGGCCCGTCTTCTCGACTACGGCCAGTACAAGTACGAGGCCGCGAAGAAGGAGAAGGAGGCCCGCCGGCACCAGCGGTCGGTCGACTTCAAGGAGATCCGCCTCAAGCCGAAGATCGGCCAGGGCGATTTCGACACGAAGGTTCGCCGCGCCATCCAGTTCCTGGAGGACGGTGACCGGGTCAAGGTCGCCTGCCAGTTCCGGGGCCGCGAGCTCACGCACGCCAACCTGGGACGCGACCTGCTCTCGAAGTTCGCCGAGCAGGTCAAGGAGCACGGTTCGGTCGAGCGACAGCCGCTGCTGGAAGGCAAGTCGATGTCGATCGTGATCGCGTCGACCCACAAGCCGAAGCCGCAGGCCGGCCAGGCACCGGAGCCCAGGACCGGGGCGCCGACGACCGAACCGGCACAGCCCGAACCGGCCGCACCGGCGCCCGCCGTCGGCGAGCCGGCCGGGACCGACGGAGCGGCAACACCGGCCACCGCAACCGCGACGATCACGCGCAGCACCACGGGCCGCGCGCCATCGGCCCGGACCTCGACCACGAGGCCGGCCGTGGCGGACCGCCCCGCCGAGGGGACAGGGCCCGGTTCGGCAGGAGAATGAGCACGTGCCCAAGCTGAAGAGCCACAAGGCGACCCAGAAGCGCTTCGGCGTGACCGGCAACCACCAGGTCATGCGCGTGAAGGCGTGGCGCGGTCACCACCTCGAGATCAAGTCGTCGCGCCGGACCCGGCGCTACGCAGGCAAGGCGATCGTGGAAGGCGCGCACGCCGCCCAGATCCGCCGCCTCCTCCCGTACCTGTAGGAGCCGGACCCCATGGCACGCGTGAAGCGCGGCGTCACCGCCCACCAGCGACACAAGCGACTCCTCGATGCCGCCGAGGGCCGTCGCGGCACGCGCTCCCGCCTCATCCGGCCGGCGCACGAGGCGCTCCTCCATGCGATGGCGTACGCGTACGTCGGTCGCAAGCAGCGCAAGCGGCAGATGCGCGCGCTCTGGATCGTCCGCCTCAACGCGGCGGCACGCCAGCACGGCCTCACCTACGGCCGGCTGATCAACGGCCTCAAGGCCGCCGGCGTGGCACTGGACCGCAAGGTGCTCGCGGACATCGCCGTCCGCGACGCCGACACCTTCAGCCGCATCGCCGAGATCGCGCGCGCCCGCTGACCGCGGTCCCCGGGAGCGCTGATCCGTGGATCTGGAGACCATCTCTGCACGCCTGACCGACCTCCAGGCCGCAGGCCTGGAGGCGATCGCTGCGGCGAGCGACCCGACGGAACTGGAGGCCGTCCAGGTTGCCTACCTGGGACGGCGCGGCGAACTCAAGACGCTGCTCGGCGGGATCGGGGGGTTGCCCGCGGAGGACCGGCCGCGCGTGGGCGCCATCGGCAACCGGGTCCGGGAGGCGCTCGAGGCCGCGCTGCAGGGCCGGCAGGTCGAGCTCGAGGGCGCCGCGCTGGACGACCGCCTCGCCCGCGAGGCGGTCGACGTCACGCTGCCCGGTCGCCCCTTCCGCCGGGGATCGCTCCACCCGCTCATCGAGA
>JAJYGO010000171.1 GCA_021785115.1 Chloroflexota bacterium
TGGGCCTGGATCCTCACCTGGCTGCTGCAGGTGATGCCGCTGTTCTTCTTCGTCGGCGGCTTCGCCAACGCCGCCCGGCTCGAGTCGGGCACGCGCCGCAGCGAGGGGTACGCGGGCTTCGTTCGGGCCCGGTTGGAGCGGATGCTGCGACCGACCGTCGTCTTCATCATCGCCTGGCTCGCGCTCGCCGCGGCGGCGCGCGCGGCCGGCTTTCCCGGCGGCACGCTGACGCTCGCGACGCGGCTCGTGGCGAAGCCGCTGTGGTTCCTCGGGATCTACCTCGCCGTGACGGCCCTCGCGCCCGCGATGCTTGCGCTGCATCGACGCTTCGGCATCGCGGTGCTGGTCGCCCTCGCCCTCGGCGCGGCCGCCGTCGACGCGGTCCGGTTCGGGACCGGCACGACCGGCATCGGCATCCTGAACTACGCGCTGGTCTGGCTGTTCGCCCACCAGCTCGGCTTCGTGTACCGGGACGGGCGGCTGCCGGGGCGCCCCGCGGTCCGGGTCGCGATGGCCGCGGGCGGGCTGGCGGCGATGATCCTCCTGACGACCGTCGGTGGCTATCCGCACAGCATGGTCGGGCTGCGGGGCGACCCGTTCTCGAACATGGACCCGCCCACGCTCGCACTGCTCGCCCTGACGCTGTGGGAGGTGGGCGCGGCGATGCTGCTGCGGGCGCCGCTCGCGCGGTGGCTGGCGCGGCCGCGGGCGTGGACGCGCGTCGTGGCGGCGAACTCCGTCGTGCTGACCGTGTTCCTGTGGCACCTCACGGCGCTGGTGGTCGTGGCCGCGATCGCGCTCCCTGTCGGGCTACCGCAGCCGGCGGTGGGGTCGTCGGCCTGGTGGCTGCTGCGCCCGGCCTGGCTCGCGATGGCGGGGGTCGCCCTCGCCCTGCTGGTGGCGGTGTTCGCGTGGGCCGAGCGAGGGCGGCGGGCGGGCGCCAGCATGCGGGGGGTCCCGAGGGGCGTCCCGACCGGGGAGGCGTTCGCCCCGCCACGAACGCCCGCCGCGCGCGGCGCCGCGACCGGGGCGGCCGCCATCGGGGCCGCGTGTGCGGCCGTCGGGATCCTCGCCCTGTCGTTCACCGGCTTCGACCAGCCGTTCTCACGGGCGGGCGTCCTGCTCATCGTCGTCCGCATGAACGCCCTGCAGGGCCTCGTCTATCTGGGGGCCGCGTGGGCGCTGCTCCGAGCGACCGAGGGGGGCGCGCGCCGCGCCCGCAGAGCGGCCGGGCGGCTCGCGGCCGGGTTCGCGATCGTGGCGGCCGCCGGTCCGGCGATGGCCGCGCATCCCGCCTGGAACCTTCTCGCCGTGAACGGCGCCGCCTCACTGCTCCAGGCGGCCCTGGCCGTCGCGCTGCTCGCCGTGGCGGCGCGCCGGCGCGGCACGCCCGCGCCGGGAGAGCCCGCGGGGGACCTCGGGGCGTTCAGGCCTTCGGCGTCAGGGTGAAGCGTGCGGTCTGGACGCGAATCAGCCCATCGCGGAACACGAACGTGTCCACGCCGTCCTCGATGCGGTTCGCGTCCGAGTCCGCGCCCCACTCAAGGAGCAGGACATCGTCCTCGAAGATCGTCGTCTTGATGTCCCAGGTGGCGCGCGGGAGGTCGGCGAGCAGGCCCGCGAACGCCTCCCGGATGTCCGCCCTGCCCCGGACGGCGCCCGCCGGGGTGATCAACACCGCGTCCTCCGCGTAGTCCGAGGCGATGGCGTCCACATCCTCCGCGCCGAGCGCCTCGCCGTGGTGCTGGAAGACCTCCTCGGGGCTCCGTTCGGCGACCATCTTCCCCTCCTCCCCTCCGCGACGCCCACCATCCTGCGCCCATGCTCGGACGGCGGGTCCGCCCGGTCAAGCCGGCCCCGGAGGCGGGGTGGGGGGGCATGCTCGAGCGGAACCCGGAGGCAGCGCGGGCCTGACCCCCCGCCGCGGGCCGCCGGATGATCGGGACGGTCAGGTCCTGCTCACCCCGATCCCGTCGAGGATCACCGACGCCCCCGAGGAGAGGACCCTGATGGTGATGGTTCCGGTCCGGATCTTCGGCCAGGAGGCGATCCGGACCAGCGCCTGCTGCTGCACGGTGGAGGAGGCCGTGCGCACGCGCTTCAGGAACACGCCGTTCAGATAGACGCCGAGGGTCCCCCCGCCTGGACGCATCTGCACCATGAGGCTCAGCCTCCGGATCTCCACACCCCCGATCGCGACCGTCGCGCCGCCGCGCCGGGCGACGGTGCAGGTGCCCGCGTAGAGACCCGTCGCCGTCCTCCGCGACCACCCGCCGGTGGAGGCCACGAGCGCACGGTCGTCGAGGACCACGGCCGTGCACACCTGCCCGCTCCACCGGGACGTGCCCCCCGCACCGACGGCCCTGACCTGGAAGCAGTAGTCGCGCCCGTGGGAGCCGGTGAATGGGGCCGAGGTCCCCGAGACCGGAGACTGGAGCCACGCGTTGAACGGACCGTTCGGAGGAGCCGAGTGCCGCCGGACCTCGTAGGACGTCGCGCCCGTCGAGGCCGTCCACCCGACGGTGAACGTCCCACGCTGGAACCACGCGTTCGGCGCGACGATTCGCGGGGTCGGAGGCGGCGGCACGATCACCGCGAACTCCTGTGCGCTGCAACCCTGCCCTGCCAGCGTGCGGACGCAGACCGGCCCGGAACCGGTCGCGCCCGCGGGAACCACCGCGGCGACCTGCGCGTCGGAGACGATCGAGACCTGCGCGGAAGGCAGCCCGTTGAACGTCACCTCCGTCGCGCCCGTGAATCCGGATCCGTTGATCGTCACCAAACTGCCGGACACGCCCGAGGTCGGGAAGAAGTCGGTGACGACGGGAGAGGCCGAGGCGGAACACGCGCCGGCCCCGTCCTGCCCGACCCCCTGCCAGCCGGCGAAGTCCACTGTTCGCTGCGTCGCTCCGTCCCACCACTGCCACTGCTGGCCGCCGCACGAGGGCAGCACGTACGTGTTCGCCGACCAGAGGTTGTTCGCGGTCACGCCGCCGGAGTGCAGAACCCCATCGAGGGTCGTCGTGCCGGCGAGCGCGATGTGGTTCGAGACCGCCTGGTTGTTCGCGTTCTCGTAGGCTCCGCCGGTCCTGCACGCTCCGGTTCCCGGCGAGGTCGTACGGCCGTTGCCGACCATTCGGATGCCCTGAAGGGCCCCGGGGGGCGCCGAGACGTCGTTGGACTGCACGGTGACGTCGTGGGAGTTCACCACGTCGATCTGCCCTCCCGAGCCGCCGGCGACGGCGTTGCCGACCACAGTGCCATGGCAGCTGATCTCGACCCGCACGTCGTCCCCGGCGTTGTTCGAGACGGTGTTCCCGACCAGGCGGAAGTCCTGGGTGTCGATGTCGAGCCACAGCCCTCCCCCGCCACCGTTGCCGACGAAGGAGCTGTCCTGCACCAGCAGGCCGACGACGCCGTTGAACTTCGCTCCGCCCGAGTACCCGGGCCCGAACGAAGGGTCCGTCGGGTTGCCGGTGACGGTGGTGGACACGACTCGCAGGCTGGTGACGTACACGGCCCGCAGCCCGAACTGGCCGTTGTCTGCGGCGACGGAGCCCTCCACGACCACGTCGGAACCCTCCACGGCGATCCCAACCTTCCCGGCCTGGCGAGCGGTCACATCCCGGACCACCCATCGGTCACCCGTGCGGACGTCCGCGTACGAGGCCCCCTGCAGGATGAGGTGGTTCAGCACCACCCCGTCCGGCCCGTTCAACCCGTCCAGACAGTACGTGTCGCGGCACTCGAGCACGGGGACGGAGCGGTCGATGCCCACGATCGCCTGCCCGGCGCGAGGAACCAGGCGCGCGCGAACGACGTACCGCCCGCCCTGGAGGCAGATCGTGGCCCCCGCCGGGGAGTTCTCGAGCGCCGCCTGGATGCTGTCGCCGGGGGCGACGGTCCTGGCGCAGCCGGAGGCGCCGGCCCTCGGCGAGGAGGTGTCGGCTCCGGCTTCCGGCACCGACAGCAGGACGATCGCCAGGGCGGTCCCGACCGTGAGCGTTCGCATGCCGGCCTCCATCGCTCGCGAGACCCTTTCACCCTATTCGCTCGCCGTGAGCCCGGGCAACAGGCCTGCTCCCCACGGGCTCCCCCACGGGCGAATGGCACCACCCACGGGCGACGCGACCGGCCCCTCCCTCCCCTGCGAACGGCTCCCTATTGCGGGCGAAGCTCGCCGGACGTGGTCGCCGTGACCGTCGCCGCGTAGACGGTCGGGGGACACCCGGGCCCGTTGGGCTGGACTCGGTGCAGGCGAACGCGCGCCGATGCATCGAAGATGCGCCGCCCCGAGGCGCCCGTCACCCGCAGCCCGACCAGAACCTCGCGAGGACCCCGAATCCCGGGGTTGTCGACGATGAACAACGGGACGGAGGTGGCGTCGAACGTCCGGGTGACGCAGTAGGCCTCCACACATCCGGTCGCGCGAACCGGTCCGCTGGCTCCAGCAAGGATGCCGTCGAGCCGGAACTCGACGCCGGGCTCTGCCCCGATCAGCGTGCACGGCCGGGGCCCCCCGCAGGCAGGGACGACCGCCAACAACGCCACGAGAACCAGCACCCTGCGCACACTCGTTCGACGCGGACGGAGCCGGATTCGGTTCAGGTGATTCCCCCATGGGACGCACGAACTTCCGCCGGCGCTTCTTCATCCCCGCCGTCGTCGCCGCGGGCCTCGGCCAGATGGTGCGCCGGGATGGTGGCAGGGGCCGGGCGCGAACGGTCTACGAGGGGATCCGCTTCCATGACCTGCGGCACACGGCGGCGACCCTCGCGATCGCGGCCGGCGCCCACCCGAAGGCCATCCAGGAGCGCCTCGGGCACTCCTCGATCACGACGACGCTCGACCGCTACGGCCACCTGTTCCCGGCGCTTGACGAGGAGCTCGCCGAGCGCCTCGACGCGATGAGTCGCATCACTCCTGCCAGATGGATGCCAGATGAGCGGGCGGACGGGTCGGCGTCAGGTGGTATCGAAGCCCAAACAGGGCCGCTGACCAGTGGTTTCCTCTTGTGGGCGCTGAGGGTCTCGAACCCCCGACCTCCGCCTTGTAAGGGCGGCGCTCTACCACTGAGCTAAGCGCCCGAGCGGCACTCGACGCCGCCGGGCTCAGCGTACGGAGCCCGCATCCCCCGCGGCCGGCAGCAGCGACTGCACCGCGCCGCACTGGCGGCAGACCACCTCGCCGAGCATGACCGAGAGCCGGATGGCGCCGCAGCGCCGGCACCGGTCGAGTCCCTCCGCCCAGTTCGGCCGCTCCATCTGGCAGCCCGGGCAGATGAGCACCTGACGTCCGCGGGCCGCCGCTCGCATCCACTGGACGTCTCGCTTGTCCGGATCGTAGGTGGGGCGGCCGCAGAGCTCGCAGCCCACACGGGTAGGCATCCCGGCCTCGTTCACAGCCCCGCATGGTACCGCGAAGCGGTCCGATCCTGGAACGGCGTGGGGCCCGCCCGCCGGCGGGCCCCACGCGCCCACTCCCCCGCGCCGCTACGGCACCAGCGCCAGGACCCGAGCCGGCGAGCCCGACCCGTCGACGAGCTTCAGCACCCCGGCCATGACGAGCGCCCCGGTCGGCGGCACCGACTTCAGGTTCGTCAGGTTCTCGAGGTGCCAGACGCCCTTCGGCAGCGACACCTGCTTGTGGACCGGGAACTCCGCCGCGACGCCGGCGTCGATCCCGAGCGTGTCGATCCCGAGGCCCGCGACCCTCCGCTCGTCCACGAGGTACCGGGCCGACTCCACGCCGAACCCCGGGAACCGCAGGTCGCCGGGGAGCCGCCCGTAGCGATAGGGATCGGCGCTGAACTCCTCCCAGCCCGTGCGCAGCAGCACGGCCGATCCCTCGGGGACCGCCCCGTGCTCCGCCTCCCACCGCTGGACCTGCTCCACCGTCAGCACCGCGTCGACGTCCTCCGGCGACAGATCCCCGCTGATGTCGATCACGACCGCCGGACACACGAGCGTCTCGGCCGGAACCTCGTGGGTGCACGGCCCCTCGACCATGTGGCACGGCGCGTCGAAGTGGGTCCCCGTGTGCTCCCACAGCATGACCTTGCGCGCATAGAAGCCGTCGCGCTCGAGCGTCACGCCGACCTCGGCCTCCGGGGCCGGGCACCCCGGCCACATCACGGTGTCGGGCCCGATCGGCAGCGTCAGGTCGACCACTCGGTATCCGTCCAGCATTCCCCGTCCTCCCTCCGTCCGGCCGTCACGATGCCGAGGCCGGCTGCATGGCCCCGGTCTCGGTCAGGCCCTCCTCGGCCGTGAGCATGCCTCCGGCTCGACGAGCCAGGGAGGGACGCAGCAGCACCAGTCCCACGGCGAGCAGCACCCAGGCACCGCAGGCGATCGGCAGCCAGAACGAGGCGTTGATGCCGCCGGTGCTCGTGTGCAGCGAGGGATACGGGAACACGTTGCGGTACAGCGTGTACCCGAGCACGACCAGCGCCGCGAACGGGATCACGATCTGCCATCCCGCGACCTTCCGCTGGCCGGAGAAGAACAGCAGCCGGATCGCGCCGATGGTCGCCATCGCGTAGGCGAACAGGAGGATCAGCGTGCCGATCACGCCCGACCACACGAAGACGTCGAACGGCGTCGCGTGGAAGGCGACCGCGCAGACCGCGATCACCGCGTAGACGCCGGCCACGACCGCCGCCGTCGAGGGAGTCGGCGTTCCCCAGGCCGGCGAGACCCGCGCGAGCCCGGTCGGGCCGACGCCGTCCCGCGACAGGGCGTACAGGAGCCGGGCCGCGCCGACGGTGCAGGCGAGCGCGCATCCGAACGCGCTGATCGCCGTGCCCAAGGTGATGACGTCACCCACCCACGGCGCGATGAACTTCGAGCCCAGGTCCCCGAGCAGCGAGCCCGACGCGCCGAACGCAGCGACGCCCTTGGCGCCGGTCCCGAAGCCGAGCATCTCCACGGCGGTGACGAACACGAAGTACACGCCGCCGAAGATCGCGACCCCGAGGATCGCGCGAGGGATGTCGCGGCGCGGGTTCTTCGCCTCCTCGCCCAGGGTGGCGGCCGCCTCGAAGCCCGCGAACGACAGGAAGCCGAACACCGCGCCCAGGAACAGGACCGACGGCGAGACCCCCTTCGGGACCGTGAACATGTTCAGCGTGAACGTCGTGTGCGTGGGCGAGTGGCCGGCGATCACGCGGATCAGCACCACGAGGCTGACGAGCAGGATCAGCGCGACCGTCGTGCCCTCGACCGCCAGCAGCAGGCGCGTGGCGCTGCGCGCCGGGCGGGCGGCGAGCGCCCACACGCCGAGCATCAGGATGCCCCCGACCACGAAGCCCGCCCACGACGGCGGGTTGCTCCACACGTGGATCGCCTGCAGGAAGTCGGCCCCGAAGATGCCCGCCGCCATCGAGGTCACGCAGCCGTAGAAGCCGTAGGTGCCCATCAGCGACCAGCCGGCCACGACGCCGCTGCGAGGCCCGAGCGTCGCCCCCACGAAGCCGTAGACGGAGCCGGCATGGTGGAACGCCTGGCAGAGCCGGACGAACGTGTAGGCGACCAGCAGCACGCCGAGCGTCGCGATGACGAACGTCAGCGGAACCGCCCGGCCGACGGTCAGCGCGCTCCCCTGCGGGTTGATGTTCGCCGCCATCGACGGGGCCATGAGGGCCACCGAGATGCCGATGGCCTCCCAGATGCTGAGCTCTCGCCGCAGGCGCTTCGGCTTCGCGGCTGCTCCGTCGTCGCGTGCGATCGCGTCGTCCATTCCCCCTCCCGTCCTGGGTTCCCCCCTCGCCCGGCCAGGCGCACCGCCGACCGGGATCCTTGGGGCCGGATCGTACGGCTTCACGAGCCGGCGGTCGACCCCCCTCTCCCAAGTGTTCAGAACACGTCGAATGTGGCGGCCCGGGCCCACTCGTCGCCCATCGCGCGACACCGGTCCCACTCGGCCCGGCGCACCGCGACCACCGAGCGACCGAGCAGATCGCCGAGCCCCTCCATCAACACCTCGTCGCGCTCGAGCTCGTCCAGCGCGTCGGCCTGCGTCCCCGGGAGCGGGCGGATGCCGCACGCCTCCCGCTCGGGGGCCGACAGCCGGCTCGGGTCGCGCGGCGCCGGCGCCGGCAGGTCGAGGCCGCGGGCGACGCCGTCCAGCCCGCAGAGGATCAGCCCACCGAGCGCGAGGTAGGGGTTCGACGAGCCGTCGCAGGCCTTCAGCTCGGCGTTGATGCTCTCCATCTCCCTTCCGCGAAAGGGCGAGGCCACCCGCAGGGCCGCCTCGCGGTTGTCGAACCCCCACGACACGGTCGATCCGGCCCACGCCTGCGGCCGGAGGCGGTCGTATGAGAGGTACGAGGGGCAGGTCAGCGCGACCAGCGCCGGCAGGCGCTCGAGGATCCCGGCCAGGAACGAGCGCCCGAGCGGCGAGATCGCGAAGGCGTCCGCCGGGTCGTGGAAGAGGTTCCGCTCCCCCGCCGGGTCCCACAGGCTGAAGTGGACGTGGGCGCCGCTGCCGATGCCGTCGCGGAACGGCTTGGGCGCGAAGCTCGCGACGAGCCCGTGGCCCACCTCGGCGACCCCCCGGACGGTGTCGCGAAGCTTCAGGTGGTTGTCGGCGGCGCGCAGGGCGCCGTCGTAGCGGATCGAGATCTCCTGCTGCCCGGGCCCGTATTCGTTCAGCACCTGCTCGACCACCAGGCCCTGCGCGACCAGGGCATCGACGACGTCACCCATCACCGCCGCCGCCCGGTCCAGGCCGGCCGAGGAGTAGACGGGGCCGTTGCCGAACGGGACCGGCCCGTCGGGCCCCCGCTCGGCCAGGTAGAACTCGACCTCGAAGGACGCTCGGACGGCGAGTCCCGCCTCGCCCGCGCGTGCGACCGCCCGCTTCAGGAAGGCGCGCGTGCACCCGCCCCAGTCCGCGTCGTCGTGTCCGACCTGGTCGCAGAGCACGCTGGCCGCACGGTCGACCCAGGGCAAGCGGGTGTAGGTCGAGAGATCGGGGACGATCCGGATCTCGCCGACCGGCTCCATCCCCTCGATCGGCACCAGGTCCTCCAGCACGTTCACGGCGTTCTGGGCACGCGTCAGCCCGAGGCCCTCCCGGGCCCGGCCCTCCAACCGCGCCGCGTGCACCGACTTCCCCCGGATCACCCCGCTCGGGTCGCAGTAGAGGAAGCGCACCGTTCGAACATCGTTGGCACGGACCTCGGCAAGCAGGTCGGCCTCGGTCCTGATCGCGGGGGCCGCCGCGGCGGCCGCGGGCTCGGGCGCCGCGCTCACCGTTCGTCCCCCAGGCGGTAGACGCGCCGGGCGTTCCCCGCACCCACCATGCCGGCGATCCGGACGGCGTCGGCCCCGCGGATCGCGCCCTCCTCGACCCACGCGCCGAGCGCGTGCGCCATGCCGCGACGAAACAGCAGCGCCCCCAGGAAGTGGAGCTCGGCCGGCCCCCAGGCGTCGGACGAGAACAGCACCTTGCCGAACGGGGCCAGCTCCAGCGACTCGGCGATCACGGCGTCGGCGCGAAGGCCCGCGTAGTTCACTGCGAGGCCGACGTCCAGGTAGACGTGCGGGTAGCTGTGCGCGAGGAACCCGGCCTGCCGCTGGAACGGGTAGCAGTGCAGCAGCAGGACGTCGACCCCGTGCGGCTCGACCAGCTCGAGGAACCGCGTGAGCAGCGCCGGATCGGTGCGGGCGAGCCGCACGTCCGGGTCGCCGAGCCCGGAGTGGACCTGCAGCGGCAGACCGCGCTCGACCCCCGCCCAGACGACGTGGCGGAGCAGCACGGGATCCTCGACGCGCGCTCGCCCCGTCGCCTCGACCTCGCCCAGCCATCGACCGGCGGCGGCGGCCACCTCGCCGGGCGCCGGGGGCTCGGGGTCGAAGTCCAGCCCGAGCCGGTAGGCGATGATCGTCTTCAGGCCCACCGCGCGGCTCGTTCGCCGCTCGAGCGCCCCGGCGAACGCCGCCGCGAACCCGCCGGCGGTCGCCCCACCTTCCAGTGCGAGCTCCTCGGCGACGCGCTCCAGCCGCACCACCTCGTCGGCCGGGACGCCCGCCGCGGCGGCCATCCCCTCCGGCGAGAGCGTCGGCGCGCTGGCGTACCCGGTCTCGACCAGGTAGCGCCCGACCCCGCTCGCGCGCAGCAGCCTTCGGGTCACCTCCTCGGCCCCGAGCTCGCGCCGGCGCGCCAGGTAGGCGTCGGGGTCGGGGTGCGGCGGCAGGTCCAGCAGGGGCGCGCACCAGCGCAGCATGGCGAGCCCGACCTGCGAGTCGAACCGCGTCGTCCCGCGGGCCGGGGGCCGGTCGGACTCGGAGACGAGCTGCTCGAACGCCGCGCGGTCCAGGTCCTCCGCCGTGGCGCCGTGGACGTGGTGGTCGACCAGCGCGAGGCCCTCGAGCGCGTCCGCCAACCCCTCAGAAGACATCGGCGATCCTCCGGCAGCGCTCCTCGTCCGGCAGCCCGCGCAGCGCCGCGACCTCGGCCCGCTTCACCGACAGGTAGGTCGCCAGCAGGTCGGGCGCCAACCACGCGCGCGACG
>JAJYGO010000190.1 GCA_021785115.1 Chloroflexota bacterium
CCCCACAACGGCAAGGAGGCGGACTTCGAGCTGTTCATGAGCCTGCTCGACCCCGACCGGTTCGCGGGCCACAAGCGCAAGGCGTCGGAGACGGCCCCGCCGGCGAGCAGGACCGACGGCTTGATGCGGCGCCTGGTCAAGGAGCAGCTCGTCAAGTTCGACGGCACGGCGCTCTTCCCGCCGCGCTTCGCCTACACGATCCGCTACGACCTGTCCGACCCGGAGGCCGCGCTGTACGAGCGCGTCACCGAGTACGTGCGCGAGGAGATGAACCGGGCCGAGGGGCTCAAGGCGGAGGGGGAGGGGCGGCGCGGCGTCATCGTCGGGTTCGCCCTCACGGTCCTGCAGCGGCGGCTGGCGTCCAGCCCGGAGGCGATCTACCAGAGCCTGCGCCGCCGCCGCGAGCGGCTCGAGCGCACGCTCGCCGAGACGGAGCTGCTCCGGCAGGGCGCGGAGGCGGCGCTGCGGGTGCCGGGCCTCGACGCGGTCAGCCTCGCGACGATCCGGGACCTCGAGGAGGAGGGCGACGACGCCGACCCCGACGACGCGACCGCGGCCGAGGCCGAGGACGCCGAGGAGCAGGCCGTCGACCTCGCGACCGCGGCCCGGACGATCGCCGAGCTGCGGGCGGAGATCGGCATCCTGCGGGGCCTCGAGGCGCTCGCGGCCGACGTGCGCCGCCGCGCGACCGACACCAAGTGGACCCAGCTCAGCCGCCTGTTCCAGGAGGCGCCCGAGATGGTCGACGCCGGCGGCGGGCGGCGGAAGCTCGTCGTGTTCACCGAGCACCGCGACACCCTCAACTACCTCGTCGAGCGGATCGGCACGTTCCTGGGGCGGCCGGAGGCGATCGTCGCCATCCACGGCGGGCTGCCGCGCGACCAGCGCCGCGCCGCCGAGGCCCGGTTCAAGAGCGACGCGGACGCCGTCGTGCTCGTCGCCACCGACGCGGCGGGCGAGGGCATCAACCTCCAGCGCGCCCACCTGATGGTCAACTACGACCTGCCGTGGAACCCCAACCGCCTGGAGCAGCGGTTCGGCCGCATCCACCGCATCGGCCAGACCGAGGTCTGCCACCTCTGGAACCTCGTCGCGCACCAGACGCGCGAGGGCGACGTCTACGCGCGGCTGCTCGAGAAGATCCAGGCCGAGTCCGAGGCCCTCGGCGGCGCCGTGTTCGACGTGCTCGGCCAGCTCACGTTCGAGGGCGGCCGGAGCCTGCGCGACCTCCTGATCGACGCGGTCCGGATGGGCGACACGCCCGAGATGCGCTCGTGGCTGACGCGGGTGCTCGACGACGCGCTCGACCAGGGCAGCCTGCGCTCGCTGCTCGCCCAGCGCGCGCTCGGCGCGGACCTGCTCGACGCGGCGACCGTGGCCGACGTCCGGGACCGGCTCGAGCGCGCGGAGGCGGCCCGGCTCCAGCCGCACTACGTCCGCGGCTTCTTCCTCGACGCGTTCCGCCGCCTTGGCGGCGCGGCCCGCGAGCGCGAGCCCGGCCGCTTCGAGCTGTCGCGGGTGCCCGGGCGGGTCCGCGACCGCGCCCGCGAGGCCGGCTACCGCCCGGCGGTCCTGCCCTCGTACGAGCGCGCGGTGTTCGAGAAGGAGCTGGTCGCCGTCCAGGGCAAGCCCCTCGGCGAGTTCCTGTGCCCGGGGCACCCGCTGCTCGAGGCCGTCATCGACCTCGTGCTCCACGAGCACCGGGACCTGCTCCGGCGGGGCGCGCTGCTCGTCGACCCGCAGGACCCGTCCGACGCGCCGCGGGCGCTGGTGTACCTCGAGCACTCCGTCGTGGACGCGAGGCCGAACCCCAACGGCGGCCCGTCGGTCGTGTCGCGGCGGCTCGAGTTCGTCGAGCTGGACGGCCTCGAGGCGCGCGGCGCCGGCGCGACCCCGTACCTCGACTACCGCCCGTCCGAGCCGGCGGAGCGCCGCGCGCTCGAGCCCGCGCTCGCCGGCCAGCCATGGCTCGAGGGGCGGGCGGTCGAGGGGCGGGCCATGGCCTACGCGATCGAGCGCCTGTCCCGCGCCCACCTCGCCGAGGTCCGCGAGCGGACGCTCGACCGGGTCGAGCGCACCCGCCGCGAGGTCGACGCCCGCCTGACCTACGAGGTCAACTACTGGGACGGGCGCGCCTGGAAGCTCGAGCAGGAGGAGGCGGCGGGCAAGCAGGTCAAGCTGCCGAGCCTCGCCGCGCGCCGCCGCGCCGACGACCTCCGCGACCGCCTGCGCGCCCGGAACCGGGAGCTCGACCTCGAGGCCCAGGTGGACGCGCTGCCGCCGGTCGTTGTGGGCGGGGCCATCGTCGTCCCGCAGGGGCTGCTCGACCGGCTGGCCGGCAAGCCCGCGGGCGAGGTCGACGCCCACGCCCGCGAGACCCGCCGCGTCGAGCAGCTCGCGATGGCCGCGGTGATGGATGCGGAGCGGCGGGCCGACCGGGAGCCGCGCGACGTGTCGGCCGACAAGGTGGGCTGGGACGTCGAGTCGCGCGAGCGGGGGGGGCGGCTGCGGTTCATCGAGGTGAAGGGCCGCGCCGCTGGCGCGACGACGGTGACCGTCACCCGGAACGAGATCGCAAAGTCCCTCAACGCCCCGGACCGTTGGCTCCTCGCGATCGTGGAGGTCGACGGCGATGCTGTGGCGGACCCCATCTACCTGAGGAAACCGTTCCGCCAGGCACCGGAGGAGGCGGCGACGTCAGTCAACTACGCGATTAAGGACCTGCTCGCGCAGGGCGAGCGCATTGGGGAGGGTGGGCTGTGACGGGGGCGGCTAGACCTGAGGAAGACGACGTCATTCTGACTGGGACCCATTTGGCACTCTGGAGACCCGGCGCCTCCTCGTGGTGGTCGCCCGCGCGCCGAGTCGTCCTTCGCTCCCGAGACGCAACCAGATTGACGTGCGCCATGTTCGACGAGTCCGCGCCCGATGCATTGCTGCTGGCTCAGGCCCTCGGCCTCTGGCTCACTGTTGAGCGCGCTTGGGTGGCTGCCCCGGCATTGCGGCTCTTCCGCTCATGCCAACAGCCAGCGATCCGCCAGGAGCTGGCACGTCTGCTGCCGTCGTTGCCTGACCGGCTCCACTACGAGCTCGCTGAGACGTTGGCGTTCGATTCACCCGAGAGTGACTCGGCAGCCGACTTCCGCGCTCGACTGCGGCTCGTCAACTCGCAGCGGCTCTGCCGAGGGCTTGGCCGCTTGGATCTAGAGGACCAAAGGCGGCTGGCCCAGGCGATGGCCGAAGAGGAGAGCACCCCCCTGGCACCCGCCAGTTCGAGCCATCTTGGCCGCCTCAGCCGCTGCTGGAGCTGCCTCGATACGGTCATGAGCCGCGAGAATGACGTGTGCACGGACTGCGGCTGGCTCATCTGCTCCTGTGGGGCTTGCCGAGACCCGAGGTGGGGCGCATGCGTCCGTACGACACCGCCGGTCCGAGCGTGAGGCGCAGCGCGCTGTGCGCGCGTGTCCTGCACGCCGAGGGCGCGGACACCCGCTGACGGAGTGACGTGATGACCGAGTTCGGGGACAGGCTCGCGGGCGCCGTCTGGGGCCACCTCGTCGGCGACGCCGTCGGCGTCCCGTACGAGTTCAAGCCGGCATCCGCGATCACGAGCGTCCACTTCGGCGTCTCGGGGACGCACGGCAAGCCGCCCGGGACGTGGAGCGACGACGGGGCGCTGATGCTCGCGCTGCTCGACTCGCTCCTCCGCGACCGCGCGGACGGCGAGGCCCGGTTCGACACGGCGGACCAGGCGAAGCGGTCCCTCGCGTGGTGCGACCACGGCGCGTACACGCCGGGCGGCGAGGGCAAGTTCGACATCGGCGGGGCGACGACGGGCGCCCTGTCCCGCATTCGCTCAGGTACCCCTGCCGAGCAGGCGGGCGGCACCGGCGAGCGCGACAACGGCAACGGCTCGCTGATGCGCATCCTGCCGGTCGCGCTCGTGGACCTCGACCTCGACGATGCCGCGTTCGTGGACCAGGCCCACCGCGCGTCGGCCGTCACCCACGGCCACCCCGTCTCGCAGGCCGCGTGCGCGCTCTACGTGCTCGCGGCCCGCGAGCTGCTCGGCGGCTCGGCGCGCTCCGAGGCGATGGACCACGCGCGAGGGCGGCTCCGCCACGCGTACCACCAGCGCGCGGACGCGGCCGAGCGCGTCGCTGCCCTCGATACGGTGGAGGCGTGGACCGGCCGATCGGGGCGCGGCTACGTGGTCGACTCCCTCTGGTCCGCGTGGGACGCCCTCGCGGGCGCCAGGGACTACCGCGAGGCCATCGAGCGCGCCGTCCGCTACGGCAACGACACCGACACGACCGCCGCCATCGCGGGCGGCCTCGCAGGCATCCGGTTCGGCCTGTCCGGCATCCCCGCGCACTGGCTGGCGAAGATGCGGGGGCGCGACATCGTCGACCCGCTCGTCGCCCGGCTCACCGATGCCCAGGCGGGCGCCACCGCAGCGGCCGCGACGGCGCCGCGACAGGATCCGCCCGTCCCGCCCGGGGCGCGCACCTCCGCGATGCACCCGATCTACGTCAACTGGGTCGAGCCGTCATCGGTCCCGGCGGCGGCCGGCTGGACGGGAAGGCTCGGGATGAGCATCCTCGCCGGCAAGAAGGCACCTGGCATCGCGGGCATGCACTGGCGCGACCTCGATGCCGACATCGCGCGGCTCGCCGAGGTCGAGCACGTCGACACGTACGTGCTCCTGGTGGAGGACCGCGAACTGGCCGACACGCAGACCTCAGCGATCGCTGAGGTCTGCGCCGCGCACGGCGTGGAACTCGTCCGCTTCCCCGTGGTCGACCACCACGCCCCGGCCGACAGCACCGCGTACGCAGGGCTCCTCGCGTCGATCGCCGAGCGGCTGCGGCGCGGCGAGACCGTGCTCGTCACCTGCAAGGGCGGGCTCGGCCGCACCGGGACCGCGGTCGCGTGCCTCCTCCGCGACGCGGGCGTAGGCGCCGAGGAGGCGATCGCCGCGACGAGAGCCGCTCGGCGCGGCGCGATCGACGCCGGGGCGCAGGAGGCGTTCGTCCGGGCGTGGGAGCCAGCCAGCAGCGTCCCAGACGCCGTCGGGAAGACGTCGTCTGCCCGCCCGGTCACCGCGCTCGACAGGGTCCTCGCTGCTTACGACGCGGAGCTTGCGGCCGTCGCGCGCGGCGTAGTGGGCGAAGCCGTGGGCATCGCCAACGATCCGCGGTCGCGCGTCTTCGCCGCACAGGGCGGCGCGCAGGACGTGTGGGGGCGGTACGCGCCGAAGGCAGCAGCCCTTGGTCGGGTCATCGAGGCCGGGGAGGGGCGCGCCCGATTCTTCAACGCGCTTTCCGACGCCGCGGAGGTCCGGTGGGGCAAGCCGCCGGCGCCGTACGCGAGCGCCGTCGCGTGGCAGAGGGCCAGCAAGCGCGTGGACCCGGAGCAGGACACCCTGATCCTCAACTGGGTGGTGAGCGAGCTCTGGCGAGAAGTCGAGCCGGGGCTGCCGTTCCCCAGGTACATGGGCGGCGGACGGACGCCACTCGGCCGCCCGAGGCAGGGCGACCTGACGGCCCGCCACGGCTACGGCCCGCCAGTCTTCGAGCAGTGCGGCTACGCCTGCGTCTACTGCGGGCTCGACATGGCGGCGACGTTCGAGAACTGGCTCCAGCTCTCGGTCGACCACGTCGTCCCGCGCCAGATGACGGCGGCCTGGACGGGCTCGCCGACCGCGCGGCTCGTCGAGGACATCACGAACCTCGTGACGTGTTGCCGCGCGTGCAACGACTTCGGGAACCGCTACACGGTGCAGGGCGACGCCCCGGTCACCGACGACGCCTTCTACGATCTCCGTGACCGCGTGTTCGCCGAGCGGAAGGCGATGATCCTCGCGAGGCGGGATCAGGAGCGCGCCGTCTACGCCAAGCTGCCGGCCGCCGAGCCGGGTCGCCCGCCGACCGCCGGGGAGAACGCGTGACCGAGACCCAGCCGCCCAAGCGCAAGCTCATCGAGGTCGCGCTGCCGCTCGAGGCGATCAATGAGGCCTCGGGCCGGGAGAAGGGTCCCTTCACGCGCCGGCACCCTAGGGCGCTTCACATGTGGTGGGCGCGCCGTCCGCTTACGGCGTGCCGGGCCGTCCTATTCGCGAGCCTGGTCAACGATCCCTCATCCGAACCTGATCGGTTCCCATCTCCAAAGGCAGTCGAGGATGAACGAAGCCGGCTGTTTGGGATCATTGAGCGACTGGTCCAGTGGGAGAACAGCACAGACGAGGCCGTCCTCGAGGAGGCTCGGGCGGAGATTCGGCGGTCGACGGGCGGGCAGCCACCGTCGGTCCTCGATCCCTTCTGCGGTGGCGGATCCATACCCCTGGAAGCTCAGCGCCTGGGGTTGACGGCTTACGCTGGAGACCTGAACCCCGTCGCCGTCCTGGTGACGAAGGCTCTCACCGAGATTCCAGCCCGTTTTGCAGGCGGAACCCCTGTGAGCCCAGACGCCCGTCGTGGGGTGGGTGCTACAGGGCAATGGCGCGGGGCGGCAGGCTTGGCAGCCGATGTTGCTGCCTATGGGGCGCGACTAGAGGCTGAGCTCGCAAGAAGAATCGGCTGGGTGTATGAGACGCCCGGTCTTCCCGGGGAGCGGTCGCACACCGTGGTTGCGTGGATGTGGGCGCGAACGGCGCGTTGCCCTAATCCGGCCTGCGGAGCCCACATGCCCCTTGTGAGCACGATGGTCCTATCCAGCAAGAGAGGCAGCGAGGCGTATCTCGAGGCCGTGGTGGACCGCTCCGCAAGAACGGTGAGGTTCGCTGTTCGTGAGGGTCCCGGAGCTGCGCCGCCGGCTCCAAAGGAAGGCCGGGGTGCGACCTTCCGCTGCCTCGTTTGTGAACACGTTGCGACAGATGACTACCTGCGCGCCGAGGGGGCCGCGGGTCGCATGGGAGTGCAGCTCCTCGCCAAGGTTGTCGACGGATCTCACGGAAGGCGCTACCTCCCCGTGTCTGACCTCGACGAGGCTGGACCGGCGGTTCCGCAGCCAGGATGGCTCCCCGATGGCACGCTCTCGCTCAACGCTCGGCACTCGACGCCGCCCACATACGGGATGCGTAGGTTCGCCGACCTCTTCACGCCGAGGCAGCTCGTAGTCCTCACCACGCTCGCAGACCAGGTAGGCGAGGTTCGGGAGGACGTCCTCCAGGACGCTCTAGCGGCCGGGATGGACCCATCGGGAGGAGCGCTCTCCGCAGGTGGATTGGGCGCAGAGGCCTACGCGGATGCGGTCGCAACCTACTTGTCGCTTGCTGTGTCCAGACTCGCGGATTTCAACAACACAATCGCCTCCTGGGACTCTGGCAACACCAATCTCCGTCAGTTGTTCGTGCGGCAGGCGATGCCGATGTCGTGGGATTTCGCGGAGGCGAACCTCTTGGCGGGCCCCGTCAGCTTGTCGACAGTCCTTGGATGGATCACCACAACGCTCGCAGCCCTGGTCCCCGTTGCGCCGGTGACTGTCGAGTTGACCGATGCAACGACGGGCTCCCCCCACCAGCATGTGGCCGTCGCGACGGACCCTCCGTACTACGACAACGTCCCTTACGCGGACCTCGCCGACTTCTACTACGTTTGGTTGAGACACCCGCTCAAACACATCTGGCCCGATCTGTTCGAGACGACCCTGACGCCGAAGGCCTCCGAGTTGGTGGCCGATCCGGTCCGGCAGGGTGGAAGATGGGCGGCCAGCGAGTTCTTCGACACTGGCATGAGACGAGCGTTCCGAGCGGTCCGCAAGAGTGCGGCCGGTGTCGACGCTCCTGTGACGATCTTCTACGCCTTCAAGCAGGCCGAATCCGCAGACAGCGGAAGCGAGAACGTCACCTCCAACACCGGCTGGTCAACGATGCTCGAAGGCCTGTTGGCGGCCGGCTACGTGATCGTGGGGACGTGGCCGCTGCGCACGGAGCAGGCGCAACGTTCGCGTGCTTCACGCTCGAACGCTTTGGCATCATCCATTGTGCTCGTCTGCCGAGTTCGTGACGGAGTAGTGTCGATGGCTACGCGGCGAGATTTCGTGGCGAGCCTGAAGCGCGAGATGCCCACTGCCCTTCGCGACCTTCAGCACGGCAACATCGCTCCGGTGGATCTCGCCCAGTCAGCTATCGGCCCGGGCATGGCAATCTTCAGTCGCTACGAACGAGTCCTTGAACCAGACGGTACGGCCATGTCCGTTCGTACCGCCCTTGCGCTCATCAACCAAGCGCTCGACGAGATTCTCGCTGAGCAGGAGGGCGAGTTCGACTCGGACACCCGCTGGGCGATCGCGTGGTACGAGCAGTACGGGATGGGCGAGGCCGAGTTCGGCGTCGCAGACGTGCTCGCCCGTGCGAAGAACACCTCGGTGCAGGGCATGGTGGACGCCGGGATCGTGGCGGCCTCGCGCGGCCGGGTCCGACTGTTGGCCCGTGACCAATACGACCAGGGCTGGGACCCGGCGCACGACCGGCGCCTGCCGGCCTGGGAGGCGGCGCAGCGCCTCGTCCACGTCCTGCTGACGCAGGGCGAGGGGCCGGCCGGCGAGCTGCTGGCGAGGCTGGGTAGCCTCGGCGAGACGGCGCGCGACCTCGCGTACCGCCTGTACCAGGTCTCGGAGCGCAAGGGCTGGACCGACGAGGCGCGCGCGTACAACGCGCTCGTCGTCGCGTGGTCGGACCTGTCGCGCGGCGCGTCCTCAGCGCCTGCGTCGGCGGGGCCGGCGCAGCAGAGCCTCGGGCTCGAGTAGGGGGCAGGGATGGCGCTCTCGAACCGCGAGCGGATTGGCCGGATGCTCGACGGGCTGGCCGGCGGCCTCAAGCCCGTGGTGGACCGCGCGTTCACCGAGGCGTACGGCACGGCTTGGGTCTCTCACGTCGATGCGCAGCGCCCGGGGAAGGCCGGCCCGCCCGACCCGAATGACGCCCAGTTCCTGCTCAACGCCTGCTTCTTCCACTGGAACGACACGCTCGGCAAGACCCTCGGCCAGGCCGAGAAGAACTACGTCAACGAGCTGCGCCTCACGCGGAACCGCTGGGCCCACCCCGGCGAGAAGCCGTTCACCGGCGACGACGTGTACCGCGCGTACGACACGGCCGAGCGCCTGCTGCGGTCGGTGGCCTCGCCCGCGGCCGACGAGATCGGCCGGGCCAAGGGCCAGGTCTTGATGGAGAACGCCGTCGCGCAGGCGAAGGAGCGCCAGAAGGCCCCGGCGGCGGCGCCCACGTCGGGCGAGCCCGCGAAGGGCCTCTCGCCGTGGCGGACGGTCGTCACCCCGCACCCGGACGTGGCGGCGGGCCGGTACCGCCAGGCGGAGTTCGCGGCCAACCTCGACCAGGTCGCGCGCGGGGAGGGAGCCAAGGAGTACGTCGACCCGCGCGAGTTCTTCTCGCGGACCTACCTCACCGAGGGCCTGCGGCTGCTGCTGACGGGCGCACTGCGGCGACTGGCGGGCAGCGGGGGCGAGTCGGTCGTCGACCTCCAGACCACGTTCGGCGGCGGCAAGACGCACTCGATGCTCGCGCTGTGGCACCTCGCCGGGTCCGGCCCCGAGATGACCGCGCTGCCCGGCGTGGAGGGCGTGCTCGCCGACGCGGGCGCGCCCGCGCTGCCGCGCGTGGCCCGAGCCGCGCTCGTGGGGACCGCGCTGTCGCCGATCACGCCGCGCGCCGTCGAGGGCACCGAGGTCCGGACGATGTGGGGCGAGCTCGCCTGGCAGCTCGGCGGCCGCGGGGCGTTCGATCGCGTGGCCGATGCTGACCGCGCCGGGGTGCCGCCGGGGGCCGACGCGCTGCGCGACCTGCTCGCGGCGCACGCCCCGGTCGTCGTGCTCGTGGACGAGTGGGTGACCTACGCCCGGCTCCAGTGGGGCAAGGACGACCTGCCCGGCGGAACCTTCGACGCCGCGCTTTCGTTCGCCCAGCAGCTCACGCAGGCCACCGACCAGGTCGACGGCGCGCTGCTCGTCGTCTCGCTGCCGTCGTCGGAGATCGAGATGCCTCCGCCGGTGTGATTGTCGCCGTTGGCGATAATCTCGGGCGTGGCGCCAAAGGAGGTCCATGCTTGGCCGTAGGTCGCCAAACCGCCGGTGTTCAAATAAGGGCTGGGCGTCGCGGACCCGATCCGCGCCCAACTGTTGACGATCTCCGTGCCGTTGACGTTGAGTTGGTCCCACACGCCCACCTGGCGAACTCCACCCGCGGAGGAGTTGCCCACGACCATCAATTGCTTGAAACCGCCATTGTCGTTGTAGATGGCGGCGCCCCCGTCGCCGACGCCGAAGGTATTCCAACTTTGATAGTTCGGAGTCAGTCCATAGGGGCCGCTGATTCCGCCGTTGACGCTCAGGACGGTGGTACGCGGAGCGGTTTGATTCTGCGCGATGGCAACCATACCGCCGTCGCTCGCCAAATAGGCGTTGCTGGTGGCGATCAACTGCGTATAGACGCCCGAAGGCGCCGGATAGTAGGTGGTCAAGCTGACGCTTTCCGACGCGAGCTCCGGCGCGGCGGACAG
>JAJYGO010000154.1 GCA_021785115.1 Chloroflexota bacterium
GGGTCAAGTTCCCGGGCGACACCACCCATGCCCCCGCCAGCAGCCACGGGAGGATCGCCACCAACGGGAGCTGACCGATCGGTCCGTGGACGCCACGGTGCAGTCTCCCGGAAGTCGAGCGTGCCTGGCGCGACGCGAAGACCACGCTCGAACCGCGTCCGGTCTACTACGCCGGGAGGACCGCGTCCGCGCGCACGTGCTACGCTGCTAGCTCGCCCTGCCCTTGATCCGTATCGCCGAGTCCGGGACCTGGGAGAGCCGGCGACCGTTGCGCTCCGATCTCGAGAAGCTGCACCTCGGGCGCTTCCGCGGGCCGGCTGGCGAGGTCCGCCAGCGGACCGAGATCACCGGCCGTCAGGCGGCGATCTTCAAGGCGCTCGCCGTGGCCGAGCCCCCGCGCTTCTTCGACCTCGCGCGCGGCGAAGCTGCCGCGTGGGTATGACCTCCATCAAGCTCCGTCCTGCAGGGGCCGGTCCATAGATACCCGAGTGAGTTCCAGTTGCGGAACCCGGGACGAGGGTTGCCGGCAATCGGGAGGTCAGATGGGTGGAAGCTCGGGAGTCGACGCACCACTGCAAGCCTGCACCGAGCAGGACCCAGAAGAGGATGATCGACGGGTAACTGAAGGGAGTCTGCGTCAGCCCCGCGACGGCGACCAGGACGGCGACCATCCGCAGAGCCTGACGGTGCCTGAATTCGCCGACGGTCAGCGAGGCTCCGATGAGCAACACCATGGTGGTCACATACAGCACGGAGCCCTGAGCGAACGCACGGAACCAACTGCTGTCCACGGCACTGCCGAGGAGGAGTTCCGGAGAGCCCCACGTACCCCAGGGATAGACAGCGTTCAGATCTACCACGGCCGCCCAGTAGTCGAGGCGTCCGGAGAGATTCGGGTCAGCCCCGGGGCCTTGTGTCAGCACCTGGATCATGGCCCCGAAGCGAGCACCCAGCTCCCCCGGGGGACCGAGCACCAACGCCACGGCGATGGCCAGGAGCCCCGCCAGGCCGAAGTACAGGACGGCCCTGAGGGCGCCGGCGCCCAGACGTCCGCGTGCGACGGACAACGCGCCCCCTGCGACCAGGGCCGCCGCGAGTGCGACCGACGCCCCGCGCGATTGGCTCAGCAGCAGCGTCACGACGCCAACGACGATTCCGACTCCGCCGAGGCGCCGCGGAAGCATCGACCAGCCAAGGATGACCACAATCCCGGCCCACAGGCCGAGCTCATTGGGGTTGAGGTAGAGGCCGCTGCTCCTCGCCTGCACGAACGTGCTCAGGTCCACCAGCGACAAGTCCCACTGGTGAAACGGGGTGAACAGCTGCCAGCCAGGCCCGCCAGACAGAAAGACCATCTGGCCCGCGGCGTATGCGAGCTGGAGGACCATGGCGAGGAGGAGCCATGGCCACCACGAGCGGTCTTCCTCCTCGGAGATCGCCGCGCCCATCACCAGGAAGGAAAAGGCGGTCGTCGCGTCCGCCAGCGACAACAGCGTCCGCTCCGGGTACTCGTTGAACATGACGCCGAGGACAGGAAGCAAGGCCGTTAGCGCGAGGTATGGCATCACGCCCAGCACGAAGGCAGCGTGCCCGACGAACCCGAGGCTTCGCCGCCTTCCGTACTGCACGACGGTCGCCAGAGCGGCGAGCGGAGCCAGGACGACCAGGAGCGGCAACGCGCCCCGGCCACCAGTGGAGACAGCGATCTGCGCCCTGTCGGCCAGGACCGAGCAGACGAGGACGAACGGGATGATCAGCGTCGATCGCGGCGCGCCCGCCCGATCGACGCTACCCATGGACGAGGCCAATGAGGATTGCATGGGTCCGAGCCGCGGACGCATCCCAGGAGTACTTGTCGAGCGCCGCCTCACGGGCACGCTGACCCATCTGCCGGGCCAGCTCGGGGTCTGAGTCGAGCGTCGAGACGGCAGCGGCGATCGCTGCAGGATCCTCAGGGGGCACAACCAGACCGCAGCCGCTACCGGATACGATGTCAGCCTGGCCGGGCAGGTCCGTGACGATCACGGGAACTCCGCACGCCATGGCTTCGAAGAGCTTCAGCGGCACCACGCCGGTGCGCGCGAGGTCCCCCGTCGACTTCGGTGAGACCGCCCCGAGGCTCCTTGCCACGATGCCGGGCACCTCTCGGTGCCGAATGCGACCGAGGTACGTGACTCGCTGGTCGATCTGGGCCTTCGCGCGAACGAGATCCGCCAGGACGCCGTCTCCGATGACGACGAGCGAGACGGACGCGGGCCACGCTGGGCGATCGAGTGCGTCGATCAAGCAGTCGATGCCCTGCCAGGTCGCCAGCGTCCCGTGGAAGCTCACGAACTTGGGCGGCAGGACGATCGAGGTGGTCGCCGTCGGAGCAAACAGATCCGTGTCCGCTGCGTTCCGAACGACGTAGCAGTGTTTCGCCCCGTGCTCTCCGGCTGATCGTGAGAGTTCCGGCGTGACCGCGATGACCGCGGCGCTGATGCGCATCTGCCAGTTCACGGAAGCCTGGAGCAGCGGAAGCAAGGGACGCACCTGAGGCCAGGACGAGAGCACGTCACTCCCTCCGCCGTTCAGTTCCCAGACCACTGGCACATGCATGAGCCGGGCCCACAGCACCGCCGGCAGTGATGCGAAGTGCCCGCGCACGTAGAGGATGTCGGGCCGTTCGCGCTGCATCATGAACCGGCATTGCGTGGCAAGGATGTCCAGCAGGCGCCGGACCGGCCCGCGCACACCGCGGCGTTCGGGCGGGTGCCACAGTCTCGTACGCCAGCCCCGGGATGAAAGGCCCCGAAGGATACCCATGACGTGGGTGTAGCTCGCCTGGCCTTCCGCTGGCAGCTCCAGGCACAGGTACCAGAGCGTTCGGTGGTCGGTAGCCTCGGCCGCGTCCTTCATATCCTGGTTCGTACCACCGCCATCAGGTGGGCGACGAGCCTGGCCTCGTTGAACTCCTCCAGCGCATACGAGCGACCAGCGAGGTTGGGAGTCAGCCGACCAGTGCTATGTGCATCTTCCAGCTCTGCGAGCGCTGCCGCAAGATTCTCGGGGGAAGGGGGCGACACCGTGCGGACGAACGGGACCTCGTGCGTGTAGATGACATGGCGTGCGTTGAGCAAGCCCTCGATCACGGTGGCCCCGAACCCATCATGGCGCGGGATCCGCACGACTGCGGTCGCACTCGCATACCGCGCTGCCATGTCGTCCACCCAACCGTGCCATCTGACATTGTCCGGCGCCGACGGGGCGGTGTCGCCGCGGCTCCCGACCACATCGAATTGGACGCCGGGCAGGCGGCGAGCCACCTCGAGGATCGTCGCACCGCCGTAGAAATCGAACCGATCTGTCGGCAGATAGGTCAGGACGCTGAACTCACGGGGCAGCGGCAGGGTCACCGACGGGGCGCGATACGGCTGCGGGACGTGGGCTGTCGTTGCGTGGAGCCCGACTGACTCGAGCTCGGACACCAGCCAAGGTGCGTCGGCGAGGTGCAGGTCGTCCCGGGCTGATGCGAAGATGGCCTGTCGAAGAGTCCCGGCGCGGGCCTCCTCGAGCGTATTCAGGACATCCGTGCCGAGCCAATAGTGACAGGGCACCGCCGCGGGCAGCGCTCGGCGCAACAGGGACCAGTACCGATCAAAGAGCCGACCTCTGGCGGTCGACGCCCCGACACGGTACCCCGTGCGCATGATGACGACCCCTTCCGAGCGCGGCGGCATCGCGACCAGTCGAACGTAGCCTGCCCGTGGGATGAAGGTGGCTCGCATGTCGCCGGCAGGCGAGTTCAGAGCCTGGACGACGCGAGATGCCCAGTACGGCTGCCCGAAGACCAGCACGCTAGTCATTCGAGCCCGACAGCAGTGCTCTCGGCTCGGGAGAGAGGAACGCCGCGAGGCCGAACGCGATCGCCCATCCGATCACGGATGCCAGCAGGACGCCGGTGTGACCCAGCCCGCCCCACCCGACGAGGAGCACGAGGCCCAGGGACGGGATAGTCAACGCCGTGATCCGGCCCACGGGTCGAAGCAACTCTCGGAGGCTGACGGACGCCACGCGGAGAAACCTCCACAGGGCCGCGACGTTTTCCAGAACGGCCACCGCGGACAGGATGACGACCGCAGCGGTCAGCGAATGCAGCAGGGCACCGATCCCGAGCGAGCCGGCTTTCAACGCCAATTCGGCAGTAGTGAACCCTAAGCTCTCGCGTTCGCGCCGGCCGACGAGCAGGAGGGTGCTGATCGGGCTCGCCACACTCCACAGCAACAGCCACGGGGCCATGATCTGCGCGTAGAGGCCGGCTTGCACCCACTGCGGGCCGAACAGCCGCTCGAGCAGGGCAGAACCCCCGACCATGACGGTACCGTAGGTGGGTATGGCGAACACGAGCAGGGAGATCGTCAAGTTGCGAGCCAAATCGTGGAGCTTCTGCGGGTCCGACCGTCTGAACGACGCCTCGCCGAAGAACACCTGGCTGACCGCGGCGGCGACCAGCGATCCTGGCAGGACCAGCACGCGATAGGCGAGGTAGTACTGGCCTGACGATTGCAGACCGAAGAAGCCCGGGATGAGCAAGAACGGGATTTGCAGCGCCAGCGCGTTCACCAACGACGCAGCAGTCATCACCCGGGCGAAACCCCAGCGCTCGCGCGCGGCCCTGCGCAGTGTCCCGAATGAAAGGTGGGTCGACCTCAGACTGGTTGACAATGAGCGGAGCAGCTGTTCCATGCCGAAGGCTCTGCCCGCAAGGTCACCCAGAAGGAGTCCAAGTGGCCCGGCGTGAATGACACCGAAGGCCATCTGGCCCCCTGCTTGCGTCAGCCCGTTGATGGCCCTCATTCGTCCGAGCGCCGGGAACAAGCGAGCGTAGACGGCCCACGAGGACAATGCCTGGGCGACGCTCGCCACGAGGAGCGCGACAGGGAGGATCCACAGGAGCGGCGCGAGTAACGCCGCTCCCAGGGCCGCCGCCATCTGCGGACCCGCCGCCAGGACGGCGAACCCCAGACCGATGCTGGCCAGGAAGCCGAGCGCCACACTCAGGATGAGAAGATGCACCGCCTCCACGGGGTCGGCGGCGATTGGAATCGCGAGATCGAACCGAAGCGACGCCACGGCAAGGAGGACCGAGAGCACGGCTGCATAGATCGACAGGAGCCCGAAATCCTGAGGGTCGTAGAGACGGGCCAGCACTGGGGCGGCCAAGACGAGGGCTCCCTGGCCGAGCGCCGTGGCTCCGCCCACGACCGCCACGTTTCGGGCGACGCTGCCGAGCCGCAGGCGGGGCCGGCCGCGGGCGAAGAGCCGTCGCGTCACGCTGATCGTGTTCCGGCAGAGACCAGCAATCCTCGCGCGGCTTCGCCGGATCGCGACGCTCGACCGGTTGGGCTAGACCGTCCGGCTCGAGTCAGCACTGGCAGCAGCCGGGATCTCGGCAGGGGGCCCGTAGTAGCGGGCGTAGTCCGCATAGGCCGGCGAGGAGAGTCTGTTCAGAACGACCCCAAACAGGTTCCCCTTGGCCTTCTCGACCGCGTCGGCGGCGCGACGAACCGGGGCTCGGCGGCCACGAGCCGTATCGACCACCAGCAGGGTTCCGTCGAGAAACGAGCTCAGGACCGCGGAGTCCGCGAAGACCTCAAGCGGAGGGCTGTCAAACACGAGCAGGTCGAAGTTGGAGGTGAGGGAGGCCACGACGGATTGCATCCGCTTCGAACCGAGCACTTCTGCAGGATTCGGCGGCAGCGGCCCAGTGCTCAATACGTAGAGGTTGTCCTGCTCGGTCCTCTGCACGACGGTCTCGAGACGTGCGTCGTCGCTCTGGATCAGGGTCGTGAGACCGCGGGTGTTGGGAAGGGCGAAGATCTCGTGCGCACCAGGCTGGCGCAGGTCGGCGTCGACCAGCAGCACGCGACGACCCCCCTGCGCAAACACCACCGCCAGATTTGCGGCGGTCACGGTCTTGCCCTCGGACGGCAGCGCGCTCGTCACGAGCAGGGTCCGGATCGGTCGGTCGAGCGATGCGAACTCCACATTCGCCCGCAGAGTCCGATAGGCCTCCGTGGCCGGCGAGCTGGGGGAACGCACCGTGGCTAACAGCATCGCTGGACCGCCCTTGCCGGTGTTCATACGGGCGATCGTGCCAAGCGTGGCCAGTCCGACGGTCTCCTGGACCTGGTCCGAGTCTGAGATCGTGTCATCGAGGGACTCCTTGACGAACGCGATCGCGGTCATGAACAGGAAAGCGACCATGGCGGCCAGCATGGCGGTGAGGAGCGGACGGGGGGCCACGGGCGCATCCGGCGTGATGGCCGGCTGCACAACGCTCACGCTGTTGGCGGCATTGCTCGTCGAGGCCGCCAGGAGGGTGGCGTAGGTCGACTGGAGGGTGACCAGACGACCCTGGAGCGTCTCGAGCGTCGCCTCCTGCGCCGGTGTCAGCGAGGACAGCCTGCTCAGGAGCGTGATCTGGGACTGCGTGTCGGTGATCTCGGCCCGGATGGCCGCCAGGTCCGCTACCAGGAACTGCTGGACATCCGCCTGCTGGCCCTGACCGGCCGTCGAGGCTGCGATCAGCTCCTCGGAAACCGCGTTTGCGATGGCGGACGCGCGGGCAGGATCGCCATCTTGAGCGGTAATCCAGAGGAGGGTGCTGCCGGGCGCTGCCTCGGCGGACACACGTCGCACGAGCTGCTCCGGCGTCTCCGCGAGGCCCAGTGCTTGAATGACCTTGGCCACGATCGCAGGTGTCGTGGCCAGGCTGGCGTACGTCGAGGACAGGCTCTGCGAAACGAGCAGCTGGTCGTAGGCGGGATTGACCCCCGAAAGCGACTGGCCGACGACAAGCGTCGCCTTGGCCTCGAAGACCTTCGGCTGGAGGCTCGACAGGTAGTACCCTGCGGCACCGGCAAGCACAATGCTGGCGACCAGCAGCGGCAACCACGCCCGGACCACCCTGAACTGACGGTGGAGGTCCACCAAGCAGTCCCTCCGTTTGTCGCGGGCCTTCAAGCGCAGGGGCGACACGTGATCGCGCGCGCCGACATCCAACTATATGCGACTTCATGCGAGCAGACGAGACATTCCCGCGGGCGTTGTGGACATTCCCGCGGGCGCGTGAACGCGGGCGTCGCCCCGGCGGGCTCACGGATAGTCGTGCCGTATCATGCTGCTGCCGTACGGAGCCAGGGAAAAGATCGCCATGCGCCGTATCCCGCTTGCCCAGCCCTGGATAGGCGATCGCGAGAGGGAGCTCGTCGAGCAGGTTCTGTCGAGCGGGGTCCTCGCACTCGGTCCGTTCGCACGCACTTTCGAAGAGGCCGTCGCGGCCGTCGCTGGGCGACGATTTGGCGTCGCCTGCAGCAGCGGGACGGCCGGACTCCACATGGCGATCCGGGCGCTCGGTATCGGCGACGGCGACGAAGTCATCACCACCCCGTTCAGCTTCGTGGCCTCGGCCAACTGCCTGTTGTACGAGCGTGCGCGGCCGCGCTTCGTCGACATCGAGGAGGAGACACTGGGCCTCGACCCCGAGCTCGTCGCGCGTGCTGCCGGTCCCCGAACCAAGTGCGTCCTTCCGGTCCACGTCTTCGGCCGTCCGTGCCGGATCGGCGAGATCACGGGGCTTGCGGAGACGCGCGGCTGGTCCCTCGTCGAGGACGCCTGCGAGGCCCTCGGGTCGCGGATCGGCGATCGGCCGATGGGATCGTTCGGTGCGGCGTCGGTCTTCGCCTTCTATCCGAACAAGCAGATCACGACCGGAGAGGGGGGCGTGGTCGTCACCGACGATCCGGCTCTGGCCTCGACGTTGCGCAGCCTGCGCAACCAGGGGCGTGACGAGGACGGGACATGGCTCCGCCACGTCCGGCTCGGCTACAACTACCGCCTCGATGAACTGTCCGCCGCGATCGGCGTCGCGCAGCTCGAGCGGCTCGGGGAGCTGGCCGAAGGCCGGGCGCGGGTGGTTCGTGCGTACGAGGCAGCCCTCGCGCGCCAGGACTGGGTGCGCCTTCCGGGTGTGGCGCCGCACGAGACGGTCGATTGGTTCGTCTACGTCATACGGCTTGACCCGGCGGTCGACCGCTCGAGGGTGATCGAGGACCTCGCTGCGCTGGGCGTCGCCAGCCGCCCCTACTTCAGTCCGCTCCACCTCCAGCCCTTCTACATTGAGACATTCGGCTACCGACCGGGAGACTTCCCGATTACCGAGCGAGTTGCGCTATCAACGCTCGCGCTCCCGTTCTCGGCGCGCCTCTCGGACGACGACGTCACGTACGTCGCAGAGGCGTTGACCGAGGTGGTCGGCCGACAGTTCCGGTCGTGACGAGTGACGCCCGGCGGATCCAAGGCTGCAGGGGATCGACGACGGGCGGGACCTGACAGAGCACCTCAGCCATCGACACCGGTGCAAGCTGACGTTGATGGTGCTCGTACGCAACGCGTTCTCGGCCGATCAGCCGGCGGAAGCACTTGCCGGTACTAGGCCGAATGTCCTATCGTGGTCACGGTCTCCGAGCTGGGCCGATACGCCGCCCTCCGCGACGGCTCCTCGACCCGCAGACGACAGGTCAGAATGGTCCGGGGGACTGGTTTCTTACCGCCGGCGCCCCCGCCTCGGGTGGAGCTGACCGATCGGACGCTGGTCAGCCCTCCGGAAGGCGCACTTCGGCTCGCCCGACGCTTGGAGACACTCTAGGGCCATGACGGATCTCCTCCTGCCCATCGTGGTCGGCGTGATCGCCGTCCTCATCGCGCTGGGCGCCCAGCGAGCCTGGGAGAGGCAAAGAGAGGGGCCTGGTCGCCCGAACCTGCGGATCGCCGGGCTCGGCTCCTGGTGGGCTGAGAAGGTGAGGGTCGTTCGCATGATGCGGGGCGAGGCTCGGGCCACCTCGGCGAAGGGTGAGCCTCCGCTCGCAGATGCCCCGCCCCTCGCCGTGGCGGGACGCGCGGTGCGCGCAGCAGGCGGACGGCGCCGCGGCCCTGCCGGGCCATCGGTCGGCTCGGCCATCGGGCGCGTTGGCCACGCCCCGTCTGGCCCGGCGACGTCTGAGACTGCCGGCGCATCTTCAACAAGGCGTCACGCGCCCCACGCCCCGGCGTCGGCCGATCGAGAGTCACCGAAGCCGGCCAGGCGGCCACGAGGCCACAGCACGATCGCCGTGGACCCGCTTGAGGTGCCGCTGGACGCGCATCACGCTCGCGTCGCCGTCGGCGCGCTGATCGACGGCCTCGAGGTCGGGAAGATCGGGCGCCTACGTTGAAAGCGATTGCGGTCACGAACCACAAGGGAGGAAGCGCGAAGACCACCACGGCAGTGAACCTTGCCGCCGCCCTCGGCGAGCAGGGATTCCAGGTCCTGGTCGTCGACATGGATCCCCAGGGCTCGGCGACGGGCTGGCTCGGCTCACCGGTCGCGGGTCGAATCGTGCTCGACGCGTACATGGGCCAGGCCGACCTGGCCGACACCGCGGTCTCGACCAGCGCGCCGGGCGTGCAGCTGATCCCGTCGACTCCGTGGCTGGTGGCGGTGGATCGCCGGCAGGAAACCGACCTCGCACTCGGCGTCATGCACGCAATCGAGGCTCTTCCTCCGCGCTGGGACTACGTCTTCGTGGACTGTCCGCCCTCGCAGGGATACCTCGCCATCGCGCCTCTCTCAGCGTGCCAGCATGTCCTCGTGCCCGTCGAGGCCCACGTCCTCGCGCTCTCGGGGCTTGTCAGCCTGCTGGAGACCATGCAGGAGGTGCGCGAGCGGCTCAACCCGGCGCTGACTCTGTCGGGGATCGTCGCGTGCCGGGTCAGCCACACGCGGCACGCACGGGAGGTGGTCGAGCGACTGCGTGAGCGCTACCCCGGCCACACGCTCCGAGCGGTCGTGCGGGAGAACATCAGCCTGGCCGAGGCGCCGTCGTTCCAGCTCCCGATCACGCGCTACGCGCCATTCAGCGCCGGGGCGGAGGACTATCGAAGGGTCGCGCACGAGTTTCTGCAGCGCCAACCTGTCCGAGACGAGGTCGGCGGAGGTTCATCCCTCGCCCGCCTGCTGAGATCGGCTCAACGACACGCCCCGAGTGTCGCCATGTGGGCCAGGGGCCAGGAGGGGCGGTAGCCGATGGACGGGGAAGTCGCAGCCCCATGAACGGCCGGGGAACACTTGACGACGCGGAACTGAGGCGCACGCTTGACGCCGTGCTGTCCGGTGCCGCGTCGGCGTCCAGGCGGACGGCGGCGTCATCCCCGCCGCCTGACCCGCCGCCGTCCGGCGCGCGGCAGGGCGCGACGGCCGACCCGCCGTCGACCTCCGGGGCGGACGCGGAGCGCCGGGACATCGCGGCCGAGAGGTGGATCGTGGGACGCGGAGGGCTCGCGGTCCTTGGGCTGGTCCTGGTCGCGATCGGCGCTCTTCTGCTCGCCGGCACCCTGGGCCTGCTCGCGCTCGACGCGGGCCGTCTCGCGGACTACTGGCCGCTTGTC